>NZ_WJIE01000061.1 GCF_009649845.1 Polyangium spumosum | reverse complement strand
CCTGAGCCAACCCGCAAGGGAGGCAGGGCCCCAAGGAGTGGCTGGTAACTGGGGTGAAGTCGTAACAAGGTAGCCGTAGGGGAACCTGCGGCTGGATCACCTCCTTTCTAAGGAAGCGCTTCGGCGCCTACCTAGAGGTCAAACCTCGTCCCACACGGTGCCCCGCGAGGGGTACAGTGAAGCGTACAATCCAGTTTCCAGGGACCGAGCTGCGGACCCGCGCGAGCGGGGGCTGCAGTTTGGGCCAGTAGCTCAGGTGGTTAGAGCGCACGCCTGATAAGCGTGAGGTCGGCAGTTCAACTCTGCCCTGGCCCACCTGAGCGTTCTGGAGAGCTCTTGGGGCTGTAGCTCAGCTGGGAGAGCGCGGGCTTTGCAAGCCTGAGGTCGACGGTTCGAGCCCGTTCAGCTCCACCGTCTGGACCCTCCAGACATCAAAAGACTGCGACGCTTCGGCGTCCTGGATCTCTGACAATTGAATAGTAGATAGCGTCCTAAAGCTAGCGAAGAAGCTGGCGCGAGGAGGTTCGGCAATCGAACTCCGAGCGCGAGCTCGATGCGTGCCTTAGGGGTACGGTCAAGCTACGAAGGGCGCACGGTGGATGCCTAGGCGATCAGAGGCGAAGAAGGACGTGGACAGCTGCGATAAGCTCCGGGGAACCGCTAACAGGTTGTGATCCGGAGATCTCCGAAT
>NZ_WJIE01000060.1 GCF_009649845.1 Polyangium spumosum | reverse complement strand
CAGAAACCAGAGTGCGCCTCACGCCGCGGCGAAGACGCCGCGACGCGAGGCGCGAGCTGCCGCTGTTGTAGCCGCACCCTCATAGAATTCACGACGGCGCTGTCTCGTTCGCGTTGACACGTTCCGGGGGCGCGGGCTGCACGATCGGCTGCGGGGGCTGCGCGAACGGCTCCGCGGGGGGCGCGGGCGGGGCGACGCGCTGCTGTTGCTGGGCAGCGTGCACGGTGGCCGGATCCACCACTCTGCAGTGCCCGATCCCGGGCACGAAAACGTAAACCGCGCCCGTCGCCGGATCGAATACCGGCGGTGACGGAGCCGGCTCGGGAGCCGGCGCAGGCGGCGGCGGGGGCGGTTGCGGGGTCTGCGGTTCCGCACGCTTCGATTTCATGAGGTCGACAAGACCTGTCAAGAGCGGGGCCAAGGTTGCCAAGGACAATTCGTCGCCCTTCTCCACGCCACCCTGCACCTTCGCGTCCTTCATCGCCTCGAACGCCTCCTTCCACGGGCCCGAGTCTTCGCGGGGCGTGGGGGGCTGTACGCTCTTCGTGAACTCGAAGATCTCGCGCGCCTGCTCTAATCCATTGGGCCGTTCCGTCGCGAGCTTCTGTTTACACTGTTCTGCCTCCCTCGGAACGGGACAAACCTAACCGCCGTGCTACACCCGGTCGAGGACAAACCGTTCATGTCGAAGCGAACCCGCAGGAACCATACGAGCGAGCAGAAGGCTGCGCTGCTGAAGCG
>NZ_WJIE01000059.1 GCF_009649845.1 Polyangium spumosum | reverse complement strand
AGGTTCCTCGGCCACGTCGGCTCCGACCTCTCCCCCAGGTTGGCATTGATGTTGAGACTCACGGGCCGGCCGAACGCGACGTGATGACTCTCGTAGCGTAGCTGCATCGCGATCGAGAGCGGCTGTCGCTCCCCCGGGCCGATCTTCACGAACGTCTGGTTCAACCAGTAGCCGCCCTTCATGGCCTTGATCGCGTGGTTGCCGGGCTCGACGAACACCTCGTCGACGAACGGCCATTCCTTGACGTCCTCCCCATCCACCGTGATCCTCGTGTCCGGGACGTTGACCTTGATCGCGATCGTCCCGAGGTCCTTCTTGCAATAGGCGAATACCTCACGCATCAGCTCGATGGGGCGCAGGTCGTTGTAGTACAGAGTCCATCCCCGGATCGCGGTATAAAGATTCCGAGCGCACGGCAGCATGTGCCCGGCCCGCGCCTCCGCGAGCCCCAGCTCCGCTTGCATCTCGACATAGGGCGCATCTCGCCAGGCGTCCCGATACTTCTCCAGGGCCTCGTCCATCTTGCCAGCCTTCTCGAGGGCCTGGGCCTCCTTGAGGATCTTGCGCGTCTCGACGTGCAGGGCACGCACCGCGCGTGCCGAGTCGTAGGAGGCGAAAGGGATCTTGGGAGGCTCGGTCGGAGCGGCGTCCACCTTGGCGTTGTCGTCGGCCCGAGCGACCGAGGACGAGACCGAAACTGCGAGGAGGACCGTGCTTGCGAGGAGGATCTGCTTCATGCGTGCAACCCTACCCCCGCTCCCGCCGGGCGGTCAAGACGAACGTTTGCCCGCGTGCCCTGGGTAAAACC
>NZ_WJIE01000058.1 GCF_009649845.1 Polyangium spumosum | reverse complement strand
AGAGGGTGTTCATCAGGAAGTTTGGCCCGACCAGACTGGTCGTGCCAAACCTCCGTACATGAGCATCGACGAGCGGCCTTCCCGCCAGGGTTATCCTTCCGACCTGACGGATGCCGAATGGGAACTCATCGCCGAGCTGCCTCCGACTCCGATCTGGATCCGGAATCTCCAGGAGCCGAAGTACCACCCGAGGGAGATCATGAACGCCATTCGGTACCGCACGCGGACCGGCTGTTCATGGAGGCAGCTCCCCCATGATTTTCCACCGCTTTCGTCGGTCTATCAATGGTACCAGCGGTGGACGAAAGACGGCGTCCTGGATGACATCCACGACCGTCTCCGCCGTATGGTGCGCGTGAAAGCCGGCCGAGAGCCAGAGCCGACCGCGGCTATCGTTGATAGCCAGAGCGTCAAGGCAACAGACGTCGGCGGCCCAACGGGCTTCGACGCGGGAAAAAAAGGTGAACGGGCGAAAGCGTCATCTTCTGGTCGACGTCATGGGAATGCTCCTCGCCGTGCTGATCACTCCGGCATCGACGCAAGATCGTGACGGGGCCGTCCCCCTATTGCGAGAAGCCCATCGGGAGTATCCTACGCTCAAACACATATGGGCCGATGGCGCGTATCATGGGAGCGTGATCGACAAGGTTCGTGCAGACACGGGACTGACCATCGAGGTCGTCAAGCGCACGGATGATCTACGCGGCTTTGTCGTATTGCCAAGGAGGTGGGTCGTGGAGCGCACAAATGGATGGCTCTGCAAATGGCGTATCCTCAACAAGGAGTACGAGCGAACCACCACATCGAGTCGCGCCGATGTCCTTCACGCAATGACCGCATTGATGCTCCGACGCCTGACGACCACCGACGTGTCGCGCAAGGAAGCTCGGAAATCCTGATGAACACCCTCT
>NZ_WJIE01000057.1 GCF_009649845.1 Polyangium spumosum | reverse complement strand
AAGGTCCAGTCCAAGCAGAAGCTTGCGAAAGAGATCAAGTACGCCGACATCGCCAAGGGCGGCACCGTTCGCGACGAGACGAAGACGGTCACGATCGCGGCTGCGCACGTGGAGTACGAGTCGAAGAACCGCCACTACGCGCACGTCGACTGCCCCGGCCACGCCGACTACATCAAGAACATGATCACGGGCGCCGCGCAGATGGACGGCGCGATCCTCGTGGTCAGCGCGCTCGACAGCGTCATGCCGCAGACCCGCGAGCACGTGCTGCTCGCCCGCCAGGTCGGCCTGAACTACCTCGTCGTCTTCCTCAACAAGTGCGACGCGGTGGACGACCCGGAGATGCTCGACCTCGTCGAGATGGAGGTCCGCGAGCTCCTCAGCAAGTACAACTTCAACGGCGACAACGCGCCGGTTGTTCGTGGTGCTTCGCTCCCGGCGCTCCAGGGCGACCCCAAGTGGGAGGCGAAGATCGGCGAGCTGCTCGAGGCGCTCGACACGTACATCCCGGAGCCGGAGCGCGCGATCGACAAGCCGTTCCTCATGGCGATCGAGGACGTGTTCTCGATCAAGGGCCGCGGCACGGTGGCCACGGGCCGCATCGAGCGCGGCGTGGTGAAGGTCGGCGAGGAGGTCGAGATCATCGGCTTCAAGGACACGCGCAAGACCGTCGTCACGGGCGTCGAGATGTTCCGGAAGCTGCTCGATCAGGGCATCGCGGGTGACAACGTCGGTTGCCTCCTGCGCGGCGTCGAGAAGGACGACATCGAGCGTGGCCAGGTCCTCGCGAAGCCTGGCTCGATCACCCCGCACACGCACTTCAAGGGCGAGGTGTACGTGCTCAAGAAGGAGGAGGGCGGCCGTCACACGCCGTTCTTCACGAACTACCGCCCGCAGTTCTACATCCGGACGACGGACGTGACGGGCACCGTCAAGCTCCCCGAGGGGGTCAAGATGGTGATGCCGGGCGATAACATCACGATGGACATCGAGCTCATCGCGCCGGTCGCGCTCGAGGAGCAGATGCGGTTCGCGATCCGCGAGGGTGGGAAGACCGTCGGCGCGGGCATCGTGACGAAGATCCTCAAGTA
>NZ_WJIE01000056.1 GCF_009649845.1 Polyangium spumosum | reverse complement strand
TCTGGGGATCGAGCTCACGACCGACGAGGAGTCTTGATGGATATCATCGAGGACATCGACGATCCGGCGATCCCGATCGCGCGGGCGTGCGAAGCGCTCGGCGTCAGCAGGGCGAGCGTCTATCGATGCACGACGCCTTCGAGGCCGCCGAGCCATGCGACACGCGCGCCGAGCCCGCGCAGGCTCGGGGAGGACGAGCGCAATGCGATTCTCGGGGTTCTGCACTCCGAGCGATTCGCGGATCAGCCGCCGCCCGAGGTATACGCCGCGTTGCTCTCCCAGGGCGTCTACATGGCGTCGATCCGCACGATGTACCGGCTCCTCACCGAGCAGGGTGAAAACGCCGAGAGACGGGCGCAGCGGGCTCCTGCGAGGCACGTGAAGCCGACACTCTCGGCGACGGCTCCGAATCAGGTCTGGACGTGGGATATCACGAAGCTGCGCAGCGTGGTTCCAGGGGTCATGTTTTGCCTATACGTGATCATCGACCTGTTCAGCCGAATGGTCGTAGGGTGGCTCCTGGCCGAGCGAGAGAATGGCGCGCACGCCGAGAGGCTGTTCGCCGAGGCAATCGCGCGCCACGACGTCGCTCCAGGCGCGCTGACGGTGCACGCGGACCGGGGGGCGCCGATGAAATCGGTGGATCTCGCGCAGCTCTTCGCGCTTCTGGGCGTGGCGCGCAGCTTCAGCCGGCCCCACGTGAGCGACGATAATGCGTTCTCGGAGGCGCAGTTCAAGACGCTGAAGTACCAACCCGATTACCCCGGCGCATTCGCATCCATGGCGCACGCAAGGGCGTGGTGCCAGGAGTTCTTCGGGTGGTTCAACGAGCATCACCAGCACTCGGGAATCGCGCTCTTCACGCCCGCAGAGGTGTTTTACGGGCGCGTCGAGGAGGTCGCCGCGCGAAGGCAGGCCGCGCTCGATGGCGCTCATGCGGCAAACCCCGAGCGATTCCCAAATGGTCGGCCGGTGGCGCGAAGGCCGCCCGCGGCGGTGCATATCAATCCGTCGCCAATCGATGAGGACGCAGCGGAGCGAGTGGCCGCAAGCGCCGAAGAGGGAAGCGCGGCTCGTGCCGCGGCGAAGACGCCGCGACGCGAGCCGCGGGTGCCCGATGCCAGAAACCAGAGTGCGCCTCACGCCGCGGCGAAGACGCCGCGACGCGAGGCGCGAGCTGCCGCTGTTGTAGCCGCACCCTCATAGAATTCACGACGGCGCTGTCTCGTTCGCGTTGACACGTTCCG
>NZ_WJIE01000055.1 GCF_009649845.1 Polyangium spumosum | reverse complement strand
GAGTGCGCCTCACGCCGCGGCGAAGACGCCGCGACGCGAGGCGCGAGCTGCCGCTGTTGTAGCCGCACCCTCATAGAATTCACGACGGCGCTGTCTCGTTCGCGTTGACACGTTCCGCCCCGCCGGCATCGTCCCCGCCGTCCGTGACCCAGACGCAGACGGTAAACGTCGTCGTCGGACCGACCAGCAAGCTCGAATCCCTCGAAGACGTCGACACGAAGCAGCACACGGCCAAGACCATTCGATATACTGCCAGGTCCGAGGAGTTCCACTTCCCGGGCCCGGCGCGAAAGCCTCGCGGGAAGAGGAGGTCCAAGCCATGACCCACGCCGAACCCAGCGCGCCCTCAGACGAGCCGGCGGATCTCGGCGGCCATCCTCTGTTTCCTCGGCCGGAAACCGAGTTAGGTCCCGATCCGCGAAGATTCGACCTCATCCAGATCGTCCGCATCCTTCCGGACAAGACGCGAGAGGTCTGCCCGACGGCATGGAAGGGATCCGAGCTGCGAACCTGGCAGCAGATCGTCGACCTGTACGGGGGTGAGTGCTAGTATCAGCTCAATGCAATCTGCGCAAAGTCGCACAGATACACGGCAAAGGGCGAGATGCACTATTTCGCAGGCCCGGCGCGGAAGCCCTTCGTCCAGGAGCCGCAGGCGCCCCGACCGGCGCCCGTTGCTGCGCCTGCCATCAACCCGGCTGCCGTGCCGCCTTATTACTATGCCCCGCCTGCGCCTTCGCCCGCGCCTGCTCCCGTCGCCGCGCCAGCGATGGGGGCGGAGTTCATGGGCCTGGTCAAGGTCGTTCTCGAAACGATGCGCTCGATCCTCGACAGCACGAAGCAGCCACCACCACCGCCACAGGGAAACCAGACTCTCGAAGTCGTACGCGAGATCCTCCCGCTCCTCCAGCAGCAGCCGCAATCCAACTCGACGCTCGAAGTCGTGCGCGAGATCGTGCCGCTGCTCCGCGGAAACGACGCCGGCAAGCCGAGCGGCGGGGCCGGGTACGAGCGAGGGATGGAGCGCGGGATCGAGATCGCGAAGAACCTCGGTGGTGGCAATGGCAGCGGGGGAGGAGACGAGTTCGGCGAGATCGCCAAGCTCCTCACCCTCGTAAAGACCGCGACCGCTGCGAATACGCCGCCGCCGCCCCCGCCCCCGCCTCCCCCGCCGAATCCGTGGCCCATGGCGACGCCGATGTCCTGGGAGGGCTGGGAGATGATCCAGACCCCTATGGGGATGGTCTTGAGGCAGGCCACTTCGCCCGCGCAGTCCGCGCCTGCGCCGCCCGCGCCGCCCGCGCCGCCCGCGCCCGCGCCTGCGCAGCCCCCGCCGCCCGCGCCCGCGCCGCCCGCACCCGTCGAGCTCCCGCAGCTCGAGCCCGTGGCGCCC
>NZ_WJIE01000054.1 GCF_009649845.1 Polyangium spumosum | reverse complement strand
TGTTCTGCCTCCCTCGGAACGGGACAAACCTAACCGCCGTGCTACACCCGGTCGAGGACAAACCGTTCATGTCGAAGCGAACCCGCAGGAACCATACGAGCGAGCAGAAGGCTGCGCTGCTGAAGCGTCACCACCTGGAGAAGGTGCCCGTTTCGAGCATCTGCGACGACTCGAAGCTGCAGCCGAGCCTCTTTTACACCTGGCAGCGGCAGCTCTTCGAGAACGCGTCCGTCGTGTTCGAGGGGCCGCCGAAGGACGGGCCTTCGGCGCGCGAGCGTGAGCTCGAGGCGCGCGTCGCGCAGCTCGAGGCCAAGCTATCGAAGAAGGACGCGGTGATCGCGGAGATCTCCGAGGAATACGTCAAGCTGAAAAAAGAACTTGGGGAGCCCTGACCGGCCGGTGGGTTCCCCACGACACGCGGGACGAGGTGGTCGACTTCGTCCGCGTGTGGGCCGACAAGACGGATATCATCGCGGAGAGCTTCATTCGCTGGCTCGGCATCGCGCGCAGCAAGTTTTTCGAGTGGAGAAGGCGCTACGGCAAGGCGAACGAGCACAATGCACAGGTGCCGCGCGACTTCTGGATCGAGCCCGAGGAGCGGCAGAAGGTGCTCGACTTCCACGCGAAGAACCCGCTCGAGGGCTATCGACGACTGACGTTCATGATGCTGGACCAGGACGTCGTCGCCGTCAGTCCGTCGACCACCTATCGGATTCTGTCGGCGGCAGGTCGCCTCGACCGCTGGAATCGTGGCCCCTCGAAGAAGGGCACGGGCTTCGTGCAGCCGCTCCGGCCGCACGAGCACTGGCACATCGACATCGCCTACCTGAACGTGGCTGGCACGTTCTATTACCTGTGCTCGCTCCTGGACGGTGCGAGTCGCGCCATCATCCACTGGGAGATTCGCGAATCGATGACCGAGCTCGACGTCGAGTGCATCGCGCAGCGTGCACGCGAGAAGTACCCGAACGAGAGGCCGCGCATCATCTCGGACAACGGGCCGCAGTTCGTTGCGAAGGACTTCAAGGAGTTCATCCGGATCGCGGGCATGACGCACGTGCGCATCTCGGTCAGCTACCCGCAGTCGAATGGCAAGATCGAGCGCTGGCACAGGACGCTGAAGAGCGACGCGATTCGCGTGACACCGCCATCGTCGCTCGCCGACGCGCGGGGCGTCGTCGGGCGTTTCGTGGACCATTACAATAGCGTGCGTCTGCACAGCGCCATCGGGTACATCACCCCGAACGACGCCCTCGCGGGCCGAGCCGAGACTATCTGGGCCGAACGCGACGCGAAGCTCGAAGCAGCTCGTGAGGCCCGACGGCAGCGTCGCGTCGCAGCGAAGGAGGCTGCATATCCGGAGCTCCAAGCCCCCGCCGGAGGCTCCGTCTGCCCGTCGCCCGCGTAATCGCGGAGCCGCCGCGCGCAGCAAAGGGCAAGCTCGCGCCCGGAGCCACCCGCAGCCGCGGCAAAAAGCGTTGCGGCTGCACATGGCAGCGACGCCGCAGCCCGTGAGCCGAGCGCGGCGAGGATGGCGAGGCCGCGAGCTTGCCCAACGCGAGCACGGTGGCACCCATCGTGGTGCGATGGGCCTCGCGCCTCCAGCGCTTATAACTTGCCTTGGAGTGGTTTTACTTTACTATACCGAGGCCGCAGTCCTGTTCACGGGGAACCAGTACA
>NZ_WJIE01000053.1 GCF_009649845.1 Polyangium spumosum | reverse complement strand
GGTACAGACCGGCTACCTGGGTGACAGGGTAGACCGGGAGCCTGGGTGACAGTTAGTTGCCCCACGGTCGACAGGTCTGGCGAGACCTGGGCATGCCCTGGAGGGAGAGCCGTGTCGTGGAGGAGCGCATGCGCTTCATCGTGGCGGTCGACGAGGACGACGAGCCGTTCACCGAGCTTTGCCGTCGCTTCGGGATCAGCCGAAAAACCGGGTACAAGTGGCTCGAGCGGTATGAATCGCTCGGGCCTGCTGGCTTAGAAGACAAACCTCCGGTCGCGCGTAACCATCCGCATCGCCTCGATGACGAGCTCGCGGACCTCTTCGTGCAGGTACGAAAAGACCATCCGACCTGGGGCCCGAAGAAGCTCCGCGCGTTCGTCGCCGATCGGCACCCGGAGCTCGTCGTCCCGGCCGCCAGCACCATCGGCGAGATACTCAAGAGCCGCGGCCTGATTCGTCCACGCCGTAGGCGCCTGCGCGTCCCGCTGCATATGGGCCCGCTGTCGATCAGCGATGGTCCCAATAGCACATGGGGCGCAGACTTCAAAGGACATTTTGCGCTGGGCAATCGACAGCGCTGCCATCCACTCACGGTCAGCGACGACTACAGCCGCTATTTGCTTGCATGCGAGGGGATGTGCGACCCGAAGGGCGAGCCGGTGCGCTGCCACTTCGAGCGGGTCTTTCGCGAGTTCGGAATGCCTGAGCGAATACGCACGGACAGCGGCGCTCCGTTCGCCTCGCAGGCCCCGGGCGGGCTGTCGGCGCTGTCGGTCTGGTGGATCAAGCTCGGCATCACGCCCGAGCGCATCGAGCCCGGGAGGCCCGAGCAAAACGGTCGGCACGAGCGCATGCACCGCACGCTCAAGGCAGAGGCCACGCAGCCGCCTTGCCAGACGATGCCAGAGCAGCAGCGCGTCTTCGATCGCTTCCGGCACGAGTACAACGACATTCGCCCGCACGAGGCCCACGGGCAGAGGCCGCCGGCGAAGGTCTACGTGACGTCGGCGCGCGGGTACCCAGAAAAGCCAAGGTCACCGGAGTACGGCGACGAGTTCATCGTGCGGAAGGTGGACGATCGCGGACGGCTGATACGTCGAGGGGTGATTTACCCGTTGACACGCCTGATATCGCTAGAGCCCGTCGGCTTGCGAGAAATCGACGACGGTCGCTGGGAGGTCTTCTACGGCCCCGTGCTCCTCGGGATGCTCGACGAGACCGGCAAGGAGCCGCGGTTCATGCGGGCCGGCTGAAGCGACAATGGGCCGCTTTCCCCGGGTTGCCCACACGCGATTCACAAGTTATCAGTCTCCCCCCCGGACCCCCCCTCGATCCACCTGAACCGTCGTGGCTGCCATGGCTCCGCTGGAGCACCATTTCAAGACCACCCGGAATACGACGACGGTGATATTGAATTGGTCCGGAGAGGGATCAACCTGTCGAATCACGCTTCGGAGGCTGATGGTCTTCGTATCCGCCTTGATGGTTTTTGCAAATCAACCTGTCGGATCACGTTTCGGACACTCATAGTCTTCGTACCCGCCGCGCCAGACCGTGTCACCCAGGCTGCCGGTCCACGTCCCTGCGCCGCCGGTCCGCGCTACCCAAGGTGGTGGGTCGATGCCTCGAGGAGCGAGGAAGTGTCACCCAGGCTGCCGGTCTGAAGTGTCACCCAAGATTCCGGTTGCACACTTGTCCGCACCACTCGCCGCCACCAAAAACCCCACCCCCACCCCAACCCCCACCAGCGCAAGCCCCCCGCCCACCGCAACCACCGCCCCACTCTTCCCTCCGCCCTCCACCTTCTGCGCCGGCACCGCCCGCTCCACCCTCACCACCTCCAACCCCGGCACCTCCACCCTCACCGTCGCCCCCTCCCCTTCCACCACCATCTTCCCTGCCCACCCCTTCCTCCCTGGCGCCCCCGCCTCGATCACCTGCGGCCCTG
>NZ_WJIE01000052.1 GCF_009649845.1 Polyangium spumosum | reverse complement strand
GGCGGAGGTAGAATCGATGGATCGAAGATGGGAAGGTTTGGGCACGCGGGTCAGGTCCAGTCTCCGCCCTCTTCTCTACACTAATTTCGGGAGGAGCGCTGTCTCATCGGATGTTGGCACAGAGGGAGATACCCGAAAGACCCCGCCGGTGGTCATGCCGACCGAGTATACGCATTTCGAGGGTGCTATGGCCCTAGCCTTCGACAAGCAAATGCTCATCGTGAAGGACGAAACCGTTACGCCGCGAGGCATTGCTTTCCTCGGTGGAGGCCACTACATTCTATCGCGACCATCAGCCTCATCTCCGGCCTGGCTCGACTCAGAAGACTTCCAACGCCAGTTTACCATCTGGCGCGACGCAATTGGCCGTCGACATCACGTCTTCTTCGGCTACAGCGGAAAGGCTACCGACACGGCCAATCGCATCATTCGCTACCTCCTGTCGATCGGTGTCGCCGTTCGCGACTGGCAGACCGATTTCAGACTAGCCGGAGTGATCCTAGATGAAATTGAGGAAGCCGCCAAAACCTGTTTGGGCGGAATCTTTTTATTTTCCAAGGACGATGAACTCGTCAGTGGTGACGCTACGCATGCCGCACCTCGCGACAACGTCGTCTTTGAGGCAGGTTTCTTCATGCACGCGGTCGGGAGGGAAAGAACCCTAATCATAAGGGAGGAAGGCACTAAAATGCCTGCCGACATTGGTGGTGGAATCTACTTGCCGTTGAAGGACCGGAACAACACTTCTACCATCGAGACTCAGCTACGAAAATTCATCGAGACCCGTTTGTGAGCGCGAGCATCAAAACGGCTTTTCACGGCAGCGCAAGTGCCCTGTACAGAGGCAGGCAATGAGCACAATCGATTCCACTGTGTCCTCGTTTCTTCAGTTTCAATTCGAGCATGGTCGCGTTGTGCTGTTCACTGGGTCTGGCTTTTCGTGGGGCGCAACAGACTCCGAAGGAAACAGGCTTCCTATCGGACCGGCTCTGGCGCGCGAAATATGGGACATTTGCTTTCCCGGCGAAGCGTTCGATAACGAGAGCACTCTACAGGATCTTTTTCAAACAGCGCTCGTAAAGCACCGTTCCGCTCTTATGGCGCTATTGCAGCGTCGACTAAGGGTCGCACCGAGTTCTTTGCCGGACTACTATCGCACGTGGCTATCGATGCCGTGGCGTCGCTACTACACTCTCAACGTCGATGATCTCGAATCCGCGGCAACAAGAAGATTCGAACTTCCTCGTGGGTTTCGATCCATGTCGGGAATACTGAAATACAACTCTCCGACGGAAGAGCGCGCAAAATCAGCCTCGCAACCCTTGTTGGAGGTAGTCCATCTCAACGGCATGATCGATGATGCGCCAGACGGTGTTACATTCTCTACGATGCAATATGCGGAGCGGATGACCACTCAAGAGCCCTGGTATGCCCGCATGGTTGCTGACCTGCTGTCATATCCCGTCGTATTTGTAGGGACACCTCTTGATGAATCGTTGCTCTGGCAACACATCGAATTCAGAGGTGAGAAGGGACGCCGTGGGCTAAGTGAACTACGGCCGAGGTCGTTTCTAATTTCTCCGAAATTGAGTCGCGCTCGCCAGTCGCTGCTCAAGCAATTCAACGTTGAATGGGTGTCGTGCACAGCCGAGCAGTTTGCGGGCGAAGTGCTCGACAAAATGCACACCTCGATTCTGCCCGGGCTTAAGGCTCTAGGAGTTCAGCTCGCGGGGATCAAGAGCGGCATCTCGCAGATTGTCGATGTAGGAGCGATCATTGCGAGGACTCGCCCCGCTAGTCCGTCAGCCTTTTTGCTTGGAGATGAGCCGAAGTGGAGCGATCTGACAGCAGGTAGGGCCATCGAGCGCTCAGTTGACGTGGAGATGTTGGAGCACTGTCGAGATGCTGTGGCGAGAGATCGCAGGGACGGTGCTGGGAAACTAAAGCCCGGCCCTTTGCTACTGCTCACCGGAACCGCCGGGTCGGGCAAGAGCACCAGCCTAATTCGGCTGGCAATTAAACTGTCTGCCGCGGGCAATGCAGTGCATTGGGTGGATTCGGATGTCGACGTGTCGCCCCGTGACATCAAAAAATTCTGCCTCGACGAATCTCGTAAAAAGATTCTTTTTATTGACGACGCGGATCGCTATGGGTCAGAGCTCGCCCCGCTCATCTGTGACGCGTTCAGTACGGAAGCTACACAATTAGTCGTCGTAGCCGTGCGGTCATCAAAAGTTGACCGGGTACTGAATCCCGCTCGCCTCCAGGGTATTGCGGAACGTGTCAACGCGAACGAGACAGCGCCGTCGTGAATTCTATGAGGGTGCGGCTACAACAGCGGCAGCTCGCGCCTCGCGTCGCGGCGTCTTCGCCGCGGCGTGAGGCGCACTCTGGTTTCTG
>NZ_WJIE01000051.1 GCF_009649845.1 Polyangium spumosum | reverse complement strand
ACGGTCGGCGCGCACGCACAAGAGCACGCGTGCAAGCGTGTGTCTCGACAAGCTTTCTGGCCGAATTATGGCCGCTCGACCCCCCCCGCATGCGGGGGTGGCCAAAATTCGACGTCGAGCGCGGTCACGGCCGCGAGACCTCGGGGGAGATTTCGACGCGCGCCGCTCGCCGCGCCGCCTCGATGCCCGAGGCCGACGAGCACGAGGCCCACGTCGAGCCCGAGGCCGACGAGCTGGGGCCGGCGAGCACGAGGCGCACGTCGAGCGCCGCGCCCCTCGATGGCCCCGGGGTCGGTCGCGACGCACCCGCCCCCCACGTCGAGCCCGCGGATCTTCGCGGTCGAGCGCGGTCACGGCCGCGAGACCTCGGGGGAGATTTCGACGCGCGCCGCTCGCCGCGCCGCCTCGATGCATGAGGCCGACGAGCACGAGGCCGACGAGCACGAGGCCGACGTCGAGCCCGAGGCCGACGAGCTGGGGCCGGCGTCCAGGGCGACGAGCACGAGGCCGGCGTCGAGCGCCGCGCCGCCTCGATGCCCGAGGCCGACGAGCTGGGGCCGGCGTCCTCGGGGGTACGTCCCGACGCACCCGCCCGCGGTCGATGCAGCCGCACAAGAGCACGCGTGCAAGCGTGTGTCGCGACAAGCTTTTTGGCCGAATTATGGCCGCTCGACCCCCCCCGCATGCGGGGGTGGCCAAAATTCGACGTCGAGCGCGGTCATGGCCGCGAGACCTCGGGGGAGATTTCGACGCGCGCCGCGCCGTCCGCCTCGATGCCCGAGGCCGGCGAGCAGGGCGACGAGCACGAGGCCCACGTCGAGCGCCGCGCCCTCGATGCACCCGCCCCCCACGTCGAGCCCGCGGATCTTCGCGGTCGAGCGCGGTCACTGTGCGTCGGGGTCGAGGAAGAAATCGGCGCCGTTCCCTCAACCCCGAGGACGAGCGACTACGGCCACATCGCAATGAAGCTGAAGTAATCGAGGTCCATCCACTGGCGCTGGTCAGTGAAGCCGGTGGTGACGTTGACGGTGCCTTCGCTCCTGTTCTCCCATTCATTGCCAAAGACCACGGTGGCGGTGGCGTATTGGTTGTACGGGGAACCCGCGATGACGGGCAGATTTGCGAACGTGCCCTCGAACGTGATGGTGTAGGTACCGGTGCTGGTCTTCTTGACCGTGAAGTTTCCAGAGCCGGAAACCACGGCGCCGTCTGACCCTCGGATGAGCCCAAATGCCTGTCCCATGAGACGTCTCCCTCGAACGTGTTGCCCCCCGCGGTGAAGGCGTAGTTAACCCGGCATCCGCGACACGTCAACCCGTTGGCACGGCGATGAGTTCGTCGAAATCCGCCCGTTGCCTCGTCGATACCGGCACGCCTACCATCGCCGCGTCCACGACAACGAGGAGACTTCATGACGATCATACCCAAGTGTTGAGCGACCATCCCTCGACGAGACCCCTCGCCGCGTCCTCTCTTCCCGCCGCGCCGTCGGCACGTCGAACGTCATCCGCGCCGCTCGCGCCCTCGACCACTGAGGACGAACGGCCCCGGACGTCGAGCTCGACGCAACGACGTCGAGCGTGCGTCCGGTGAAACCTCGGCGCGTCGAGCGTCGCTGACGTGTAGGCCTCGCCTCGAGCGCGGTCTCGGCGCCTCGGGCCGGGGAAGACATCGGCCCCCCGTCGACCTCGGCCGCCCGAGGGCGAGCAGCTCCCAGCCGTCGCTCGACGCCGAAGGCGAGCAGCTTCGGGCCCGCGTCCTCGGCGCGACAGCGTCGAGCGCCCGTCAGGCGAAACCTCGGCGCGTCGAGCACGTCGAGGAGAGCTCTTCATTTCCGCCACGCTGGCGGCCGTCGCCGAAATCCCAGCGAAATAGCTGCTCGTCCGCGGTCACGGCCGCGAGACCTCGGGGGAGATTTCAACGCTCGCCGCGCCGTCCGCCGCGATGCCCGAGGCCGGCGAGCTGGGGGCCGGCGTCCAGGGCGACGAGCCCGAGGCCGACGTCGAGCGCCGCGCCCCTCGATGCCCGAGGCCGGCGAGCTGGGGCCGGCGTCCTCGGGGGTACGTCCCGACGCACCCGCCCACGGTCGACGCACACGAGCAAGAGCGCGCGAGCGTGCGTGTGTCACGACAAGCTTTTTGGCCGAATTATGGCTGCTCGACCCCCCGCATGCGGGGGTGGCCAAAATTCGACGTCGAGCGCGGTCATGGCCGCGAGACCTCGGGGGAGATTTCGACGCTCGACGCTCGCCGCGCCCCCTCGATGCACGAGGCCGACGAGCACGAGGCGCACGTCGAGCCCGAGGCCGGCGTCGAGCGCCGCGCCGCCTCGATGCACGAGGCGACGAGCACGAGGCCGGCGAGCTCGCCGCGCCGCCTCGATGGCCCCGGGGTCGGTCGCGACGCACCCGCCCCCCACGTCGAGCCCGCGGATCTTCGCGGTCGAGCGCGGTCATGGCCGCGAGACCTCGGGGGAGATTTCGACGCGCGCCGCTCGCCGCGCGCCGCCTCGATGCACGAGGCCGGCGAGCACGAGGCGCACCCGCCCCCC
>NZ_WJIE01000050.1 GCF_009649845.1 Polyangium spumosum | reverse complement strand
ACTACCTCCGAAGAAAGATCGCCGAAGCAGAAGCCCGCGCCACGCCGCCGAGCTGACATCCCACCCCCACTGCACCAGAGCTCGCGCGAAAACGTCGCGTCGCTGCAGGACAGTGTGCGCGTAGATACGATGCTGCCCATCGAGGACCGCGACGGTCATATCCCGCGGGATGTAGAGCGTGCCCATGTGGCTCTTCTCGTGCGCCGGCTCGAAGCGGGGCAGACCGTCGATCGCACCGACGAGGGCCGGCAGCGTGTAGTTCGTCGGGTTGTTCGTGATGTAGTCGGCGATCTTCGGGACGCGGACCTTGCTCAGCACCCGCTGCGCCCGGAGCTCGGGCGGCAGCTTGCCATCCACGGGAGCAAAGAGCTTGGCCACGTCCCGGAGCTGCACCATGACCGAGTAGTACTCGCCGCCGGCCTGGACACCCCGGATGGCCGGAAAGGCCCACTCGGACGCGTTGTTCTTCGCCTCGGTCCCGTGGCTCCTCTCCTTCGTCGGACCGGTCTGGGTGCCGCTCTTCTTCTGGTCGAGTTTCTTCTTCGTCATTGATTACCCCACTGACAGGGACTCGATTTCACATCCGGCGTATTCGCCTTCATCCACGCCACTCGCGCCCCACATCCCCGAATCTTCCGCAGCGGTTCTTCCGGCCGAGGCAGGTTGTGCCAATGCGCTCCGTGCACGAGCGCGTCGGCATAAACCTTTCCGGCCAGAATCACGAGCTGTGGAGGAGGATTGAACGCCGACAAAAGCTCGCCGATCGTTCGCGCTCCCCAGTCCTCCCGATCGTTCTTCCGAAACTTGCGGAGGCTCCGGTCATACGGGTGCAGCACGGTCTTCGGTGCGACCGCGCCGTAGAAGGCGGAGACGATGACCACCACGTCGCACGTCTTCTCGGCGTACGCGTAGGCGGCGCGAAAGAGCGCCGATGTATAGAAGTCCTTCGCGGGAGCCGGTTTCTTGTTCTTCAGAGCCGAACAGCCCACGAGAGCGACCCGCTTGGCCCCCGGCTGCTTCTCCGTGAACATGAACCCTCCGAGAGAGCTGGGCGCGCGTCAGAAGTCCTGCGAGTTTCCTCGGCGACTCCGACGACGCGCTGATCTCTACTTCTTCGTGCCCGCGTGATGACGCACAGGCGTCCGCACAGGCCCCTCAACTACTCCGCGGCCGACCGCTGCGCGAGGGAGTGCTCGATGGCGCTCCGGATCGCCGCGCCCAGCGGCCCCTTGATCGCCTCGCGCGCCTTTTCCCGGCCCTGACCGAGCGTCTCCCCGCGGAAGGACAAGTACGCGCCGCTCTTCTCGATGATCCCGTGAGCGACGGCGAAGTCGAGCAGGTCCCCGGCCGCGTCGATCCCCGTTCCCCAGCGGATGTCGAATTCCGCCTCCCGGAACGGCGGCGCGCACTTGTTCTTCACCACCTTCACGCGAGTCTTCGAGCCCAGCACCTCCTCGCCGACCTTGAGCGCCCCGATCCGCCGGACATCGAGCCGCACGCTCGCGTAGAACTTGAGTGCATTGCCTCCCGTGGTCGTCTCGGGGCTGCCGAAGACGACGCCGATCTTGTGCCGGAGTTGGTTGATGAAGATGAGCAGCGTCTCGGTCCGGTACGCGATCGCCGTGAGCTTGCGCAGGGCCTGGCTCATGAGCCGCCCCTGGAGGCCCATGTGCGCGTCGCCCATATCGCCCTCGATTTCGGCCTTCGGTGTCAAAGCCGCGACCGAGTCGATGACGATGACGTCGACCGCGCCGGAGCGGGTCAGCGTCTCGACGATCTCGAGGGCCTGCTCGCCGTTGTCCGGCTGCGAGACGAGCAGGCGGTTGACGTCGACGCCGATGTTGCGCGCATAGTTCGGATCGAACGCGTGCTCGGCATCGATGAACGCCGCAATGCCCTTCGCCTTCTGCGCCTCGTAGAGCGCGTGCAGGGTGAGCGTGGTCTTGCCCGACGACTCGGGCCCGTAGATCTCCACGATCCTGCCGCGCGGGTAGCCTCCGATCCCGAGAGCGGCATCGAGCGCGAGCGAGCCCGTGGGCAAGACGCGCACGCCGCGATCCGGATTGTCGTCCCCGAGGCTCATGATGGCACCCTTGCCGTACTGTTTCTCGATGGCCTGCAGAGCGCCGCGGAGGGCGCCGTTGTTCTGTTGCATGATGGTTGGTCCAAAGAAGCGCGCCCTCTCGAGCAGGCGCGCGTTACTGGCCTCGGGAGCCGCTCGCGGCGGCACGTCCGAGCTCGGGAGATTGGTCAGCCACGCGCGAAGACAGGAGCGAGGAGAACGGCCTCCGCGACGTGCGGTGCGCGAATGACCTCGCTCCCGTCGAGATCAGCGATCGTTCGGGCCACACGGAGCACCTTGGTCCGGAGGCTGGCCGACAGCCCGAGACGCTCGACGGCCTGCTCCAGGGTCCGCTTGCCCTGCGCATCAGGCGCGGCTATGCGCTCGAGCTCGCGGTCATTCAACGCGGTGTTGAGCGAAGAGGCGACCTTCTGCCGCGCCGCGCGCGCATGCTGAATCGTTCGTGCTGCAACTACCCGATTCCGCACCGTCTCGCTGTTTTCGCCCTTCGCCTTGCCCCCGAGCTGCGCGACGTCGACAGGCGGCACCACGATCTGCATGTCGACTTGCTCGAACAGCGGCCCACGCACTCGCTCCCGATGACGCCGGATTTGCTCGACCGAACATGTGCACCGCCGTTTTGCGTCCCCGTAGAACCCGCACGGGCACGCGTGCGTCGCCAGCACCAGGAGAGGACGCGCAGGAAAGACCGTGCGGTTCTGGCCCCGGATGACGACCGCTTCCCCTTGGGCGAGCGTTGTCTCCAGCAGAGCGAGCGAACTCCGACGGAATTCCGGCAGTTCGTCGAGGAACAAGACGCCGCCGTGGGCTTGGGACACCTCCCCGGGACGCACGGGCTCTCCCCCGCCGACAAGTCCTGCCGGAGCCACCGAATGATGTGGCGCGCGAAACGGTCGATTCGTAGCGAGCCCCTGCTCCGAATTGAGCAATCCCGCGACGGAGTGGATGCTCGTGACTTCGAGCGCCTCGTCCACGGACATCGGGGGCAGGATCCCTCTGTGCCAACATCCGATGAGACAGCGCTCCTCCCGAAATTAGTGTAGAGAAGAGGGCGGAGACTGGACCTGACCCGCGTGCCCAAACCTTCCCATCTTCGATCCATCGATTCTACCTCCGCCC
>NZ_WJIE01000049.1 GCF_009649845.1 Polyangium spumosum | reverse complement strand
CAACGCGAGCACGGTGGCACCCATCGTGGTGCGATGGGCCTCGCGCCTCCAGCGCTTATAACTTGCCTTGGAGTGGTTTTACTTTACTATACCGAGGCCGCAGTCCTGTTCACGGGGAACCAGTACACTTCAGCAGCGACTGCTGATACTGGAGCTGAGCAACCTCGACTTGCGCTCGGGCCTGAACTTCAGCTGCTCGAGTCCTCGCGTCCCGATCGAGCAAGAGTTGCATCAACCCGAGGATGTCCATGGTCTGCTGCTGGGGCGGAGGCGCAGGCGGAGGCGGGTAGTAATGCGGCGGATATCCGGGATACGGGCCCGCGTGCGGCCCCCACGGCGGCGCGCCGGGCGGTTGCCCCCAGGGCCCCTGCCCGTATGGAGCATTGGGATCCGGCTGGGAAGGCGGCGTACGCCGAGCTTCCTCGTAAAATGGCTTTCGTGCCGGACCGTCGACGTACCACTTCTCGGAGTGCGCCTGGTAGCGATGCGTACTGCTGCACTTCGCGATGGCCTGATAGGTACACTGACCGCCGAACATCTCGACGATCTGCTCCAAGCTCCGCAGCTCGGAGCCCAGGAAGTCGCGCGGACAGCGCTCGTAGTACTCGTTCTTGGGGCCGTACCAGCGGTGCAACTGGATGATGTCGAAGCGGCGGCGGTCGGGACCGCTCTCGGTTTCCGGTCGAGGAAACAGAGGATGTCCTCCATAGTCATCGGTTTCCTGCTCGGCGGACGGAGGGGTCCCGTCGAGCTCGTCGTCCGGCTCTTTCTTCTTCATGGCGTTCTTCAATGTGTGTATCGGAATCGCGAATCGTGCAATGGTGCCAAAGAAGAAATGGCCTGACGTCGTGACGTCAGAAATTTCCGCACTCGATGCTAACTGTTCGAAACTGTTCGACTTGCTGGCGCACCCCTGTTGCAAATTCGCGGCCCCTCCGGGCGCTCACTCGAGGGGCTCGAGAGCCCGCCTCTCACGGCCCACATCGCAACTTCCCCTGGGAAATGTTCAGGTCAGGTTTGTCGAAATTTTTGACCCCCCTTCCGAAATCATGAGATTTGGGCCCACCCTCGCCTCCCGCCTGCTGGCAGCTCGAGGCTGCTTCGGTGCTGTTTCCGGGTTTATCCTGGCACCAAGCCGGTCCTCGGAATTGCATCGATGTCTTGTGCGCGGTAAAACAGTCAAAGTTCTCACGCCAGCGTGTTCCGCGGCACTTTGAGACGCAACGAGCCGGCCCTCGTGCAGCAGACCGCAGTGAACGCGGCCTTTTGTGGTCCGGCGGGACGAACCCGCGCAAACCCATGTCCACCGTGGACAGAATTCCGCGGCTCCGTCGACCTCTTGACGCGCCCTATGCTGTCGGCCTAGCGTGTCGGTACGATCGCAGGGGAGTGGTGGTTATGCGTCGCGAGGTGCAAAAGCGCGCCGAGAAGCGTAGGGATGGGCGCGAAACCGTGCGGACGACGATCTGGTTCGATGTCGACGTCTACGACGATGCCTTGACGGTCTCCGAGAAGAAGAAGATGGCTCTCAGCCGGTTCGTGAACGACGTTGTGCGAAGGGCGCTGGAGGAGTTCTGGCGCGCTCGGAAAGCGTCGAACGCCGGGAAAAAGGCGGCAAAGAAGAAGCCCCCGCCGAGCATCGCTCCTCGTTCACGGGCCCCGTCGGCTCCGACCTCGAAGAAGCGCGCCGAGCCCCCGCCAAGCATCGCCCCCCGTTCACGGACGCCGTCGGCTCCGACGTCGAAGAAACGCGCCGAGCCCCCGCCGAGCATGGCCGCCCCGGCATCGAGAGCTCGGAGTCAGGCGCCCGGACGTTCGTCACCCTCGGTGCCCCCGGCTCCGTCGACGAAACGGACAGTCGGGCCGACATCGTCGGGTTCCCCTTCCCGCCCATCGACGCCCCCGCGGTCGGGACGTTCCCAAGAGTAGTCGCCGCTCCGCTGTCGCTGCAACCGCCCGCTCGAGGACCTCGATTTCGCAAAAAAGCCGCTACAAAGCCGCCGAGGAGCCACTCGGCGCCAGTGGAAAAGCCGCTTGTATTTTGCGGGGGGGTCCACCTGGAACCTGTGGCGGGTCGACGTCGAGCGTGTCTCCGAGGGGGCGCCCGACGTGTTTTCGCAGGGTTACGGGTGGAGGACGTGGCGCCGAGAACCCGAAAAAACCAAAAAGTGGTTACCTCGAGCGGCTCTTCTCGAAGTTGGGCCGGCGAATCCAGGGGGTGATCGGCGAGTCTTCCACTTTTCACGTGGCTTTTGGTTGTTTGTCTGGGCTGACGCGCGAGCGGCACGGCCTTTGCGCTGGGCCACGACGGGCAGGGAACTGGCCAAAAGAGGCAGGGTCGCGGACCTCGGGGGGAGGGCGTGGAAGGTGCGCGAGGAGGCTCGGGGGCGCACTCGAAGCGGTCCCGGGGGGCGGATCGACGGAAAAGTGGTTATGCCGAGCGGCTCTTCTCGTTCTTGGTCCTGCGAAACAAGGAGGTGAGAATGCCAAAGCCCACTCTTGCAGTGGCTTTTTGTTGTTTGTCTCGGCCATCAATCGACGCCTGGGTAAGTCGGCGGTAGGAGTTCAGGGCCCGATTGCAAATTTTCCTGGCGACAAGACGTCCCATTGCTAGGTTCAACAAGACATCGTGACGCAGAAGGTCCGAGGGGTCGCTCTCCCGAGCTCGATCCCCGACCTGCCGCCACGAGGAACGAAGGAGCAACTCGGGACGAAAGGAGAAATCCGCCATGTCTGGTCATCAAGGCAGCAACGAACGCCCCTCCCCACGATGGGTCCCCCTGGAACGTGCCGCGGCGTTCCTCGGGATGAACGCCGCCGCCCTCCGGAAGGCGCTCGAGCGTCGCGCCACACGCGCCTCCGACGGCGCCACGGAGGCGAGCATCGACGGAGTGCGAGCACGCAAGTTCGGCCGGATCTGGCGCGTGAAGTTCTCGGAGGCGTGGTGCGGACCCGTCAGCGCGCGGCTCATGCTAGACTCCCAGCCTCGCAAAAGTGGCTGGGATGGTCGGAAAGGAATCTGACCATGGCAGTCCGCAAAGTAGAACGATACGGGGAAACCCGTCTGTTGATTGACATCCAGTACAAGAAACGGGACGGCAGCCGGGCCCGCTTCCGCAAAGACGCCGAGGTCCAGACCTGGACCGCGGCCCGCGCGGAGGAGAAGCGGTACCTGCTCAACATCGCGCAGTACGGCGAGCCGCATGAGCCGGCGGCGTCGGCGAACGGTGTCGCTGCCGGTGCTGGTACTCCGTCCGGCTCCGATGCTGGGGCGAAGGCCACGAAGAGCTTCGCGGAGCTCGTCGCCGAGTACCGCGAGACCTTCATGGTGGCCGAGCTGAAGGTCACGAGCCGGAGGGGCTACGAGTCGGTCCTCCGAAGCACCTTGCTCCCGAGGTTCGGCAAGTTGCCCCTCCACAAGGTCGATGGGAAGGCCGCGGCGGATCTCGACCTCGACCTGTCCCGGCGGAAGTTGACCCACTCGACGCGCAACAACACGCAGATCGTCCTCCGGTCCGTGCTCCGGTTCGCCAAGAGCCGCGGGTACGTGGAGGATCGACCGGCGAACCTGCCGAAGCTCAAGCCCATCGGGCAGAGCATCCTCGAGATCCCCTCGGACGATCAGGTCCAGAAGATCCTCGACGACGCACGCGAGACCCATCGACCGACCTTCACCCTGATGTCGGACGCCGGGCTTCGCCCCAACGAGGTCCGCGCGCTCCGCTGCAAGGACGTGCACCTGCGATGGGAGAACGGTGAGGCGGTGGGCGGCTTCCTCAACGTGCGCGAGGGTGTCCCCGCGCGAGCTCCCCTGCGGTGCCGTGCGCGCGCTCGCTCGCAGCGCGTGCAGCACTCCGTGCGTGTCGCGTGATGGGCGCCATCGCGTCGGGTTATTCAGTGTCGCTGAGACAGCGAGCG
>NZ_WJIE01000048.1 GCF_009649845.1 Polyangium spumosum | reverse complement strand
TATCTACGCGCACACTGTCCTGCAGCGACGCGACGTTTTCGCGCGAGCTCTGGTGCAGTGGGGGTGGGATGTCAGCTCGGCGGCGTGGCGCGGGCTTCTGCTTCGGCGATCTTTCTTCGGAGGTAGTCTCTCCCATCCTCATCGAAGCCCTCTTGCTGGTCGGGCTGTTCGGTGAAGGCGAGGGCGCGGCGGTAGAAGTCGGCGGCGAGAGCGAAGTCGCCGCGGGCTTCGTGGACCATGGCGGAGCGGTCGAGCCAGTCGATGACGTCGGGGTAATCGCGGCGTAGCTCCTCGCAGTTTGCGAGCGCCTCGTCGAAGCGGCGTTGCTTGATGAGGTCCAGCACTCCGTTCGACAGTTCTTCGAGGCGGCTGTCGTCGGCATCCAGCTCGAGATCCATGAACTCCTCTATGCGAGAGCGGACTTGCGCGAGCGCGGGCCCCACGTCCCTCTGCCATTGCCCGCGCTCCTGCCGGGCAGCGAGCATCTCCTGCACCTTTGCTGCTTCTGCGATGCTCAGGCAACACTTCTTGTACTTCTTTCCGCTGCCGCACGGGCAGTGGGCGTTTCGTCCGATCTTCGCCATCAAATTTGCCTCCGTGCCGTCGATGGGTTTGTCCTCGGGGCGTGTTTGACCAGGTACACGAGCTCGTCGAGCAGGTCAAGGAAACTTGGGAGACGGTTTGGCGCGAGCGTCCGCCGCCCTCTTGCGTCCGAGCGTGTCCGAGCCCCGGTGTCGTGTGGGACGGCACGCGTACACGCAGTGTGACGGTGTGCGTGGACGGGCAGGCCGTCTACGTGCCGGAGGTGCGCTGCAGGCGGCTCTGTTGCCGCGGCTGCGATACGAAGTGGACGCGCCGCCCCGAGGGGATGGTGGCTCGGCGCCATTATCAGCCCTGCGTCGTGGCGTCGGCGCTCGCCTCGTTGAGCTCGGATCCCGCAGCGACGCCGAGCACCGTGGCTCGCCAGGCGAATTGCTCAGCTCGCACGGTGAGCCGGTGGGTCCAATGGGCGTCGGAGCTCGGGGAGCCGGCCATGATGGCGAGCGAGATCGCGAAGGTTATCGAGGCGCCCATCTTGCCGCCCCCGGCCATCGTGCCCGCCGTGGAGGCAAAGGCGCGCTCCGCGTCCGGACGAGCGCGCCTTTGGCGCGCGGCGCAGATCCTCGTGCTCCTCGAGGCACTCGCGAGCGCTCTCTGCCTTCCGCCGCCGGGGCTCGGCTCGGTGCTCAGCCAAACCCTCCCGGATGGAGTGACGACGTACGCGGCGCCTCGAATCGCCGCCTTCGACGCACGGCCGCTCATCCCCGCCGATGCCGCGGGCAAACCCGGGGCGGGCGTTTTATCGTCGGGATGTGAGCGACGAAGGACGGCACCGGGATGACGAGGAAGCGCTGACACTGGCGATTTTCCGTTATGGTGTAATCGCGCCGGTGATCGAGCAGCGCGACGAGGTCGGGCGGAGCGCCATCACGGAAGCGGTGCGCGCCGTCTGCGCAGAGGTCCATTATTTACCCGGCCACGGGCCCATTCCCGTCAGCGAGCGGACCGTCTGGGCGTGGATCAAGCGATATCGTGAGGGAGGCGTCGAAGCGCTTCGTCCGCGATGGCGCAAGGACAAGGGGGCGCTGCGCGGGGTCGACGAGGCCCTCCTCTCGCGCGCGACGCAATTGCGCAAGGAGCAACCCGACCGGCACACGAAGACAATCCTCGACATCCTCGAGCGAGAGGGCTCGCTCTCGGGGAAACACGTACCGCACCGCGCGACGCTCGATCGGCACCTGGATCGCCTCGGCGCGAGCCGGAGGCGGATGCGGGTGCTCGGCGCGCGGCGCACGATCAAGATGTGCTTCGAGCGCTTCGGCGAGCTCTGGGTCGGTGATTATCACCATGGCCCGACCGTGCTCGGACCTGACGGAAAGCCGACGACGGCCAAGCTCGGGGCGATCATCGACCATTCGACGCGCTATCCTGTCGCGGACAAGTACTACACCGCCGAGGATCTCGCGACGCTACGCGACACGGTCCAGCTCGCGCTCTTGCGCTGGGGGCCTCCGGAGAAGCTGTACGTCGACCGCGGTGCGGTCTATCGCTCGGAGCAGCTCGCCTATTCGCTCGCGCGCATCGGCACGAAGCTCGTGCACTCGAAGGAGTATTACTCGCAGGGCCGAGGTGTCATCGAGAAATGGTGGCAGGTGGCGATTCCTTTCGAGCAGGAGGTCGCTGCGCGCGAGGAGCTCCTCACGATTCACGAGCTCAATCGCCTCTGGGAGGCGTGGCGCGAGCTGCGTTATTGCGAGGCCGTGCACTCCGGGCTCGGCCGCGCGCCGAAGGAGGCCATCGCCGAGGTGACGCCGCGCCCGCTCGACCCGGAGATCGTCCGTGAGCTCTTCTTGATTCGCGCCAAGAGGACCGTGCACAGGAGCGACGGCTGCGTCTCGGTCGAGGGTCGGCGATTCCTCTGCGAGAGCTTCCTCCGCGGGCGCGAGGTCGACGTGCGGTACGACCCGCGCGACCTCTCCCACGTCCTCGTCTTTTTCGAGGGAAAACGCGTGCAACGCGCGACACCCCAGCCGATCAACGCGACGCCCGAGCCGCACGCGGAGCAGAGCACCACGCGCGTCCGGCAGAGCGTCGATTATCTCGCGCTCTTGCGCGACGACTTCGACCGGCGCCTGCTCGAGCAAGCAAAGCCCCTCGCTTATGCCGAGCTCCGCGTCGAGCCGGGCTTCGATGGCGCTCGATTCGTGGACGTCGTCGCTCACCTCGCGGGCCTCTCGCCACGCCCTCCCCAGAGAAAGGAGCTCTTGGCCTTCTGGGACTCCCTCGGTCCCATTCCCGAATCCATCACGAGAATCGGCACCGAGCACGCCGTGCGCCTGCACGGCCGCGGAAGGCACGTCCGGATCTATCTGCACGCCATCCGTACGCTCGTCCTCGCTCACCTCAAGAATCCAGAAGCAAAGGAGAATCCATGAGTCAGTCCCTCTTGCGTCATTTCCGTCTGCGCAGCCACCCCTTCACACGCGCCGCGCAAAGAGATGGCTTGTATCGCCACAAAGGCTTCACCGAGGCCCTCGAGCGCCTGCGCTTCACCGTCGAGCTGGACGCCATCGCCACGCTCGTCGCCGAGCCCGGCTGCGGCAAGAGCCTGTTGCTCGGCCAGCTCGCCGACGAGCTGCAGCAAAAATCGTGGGCCGTGCACTACTTCGCCCACGCGACCGTGGGCCCCTTCGGTCTTGTCAATGTGCTCGCTCGAAAAACCGGCCTCGCGCCCCGCCGCTCCCGCGCCGAGACCGCGCTCGCCGTCTCCGCCGCGCTGCTGGAGGACGAGCGCAAGCACCTGCTCGTGCTCGACGAAGCACATGCGCTCCCCGACGACACGCTCGAGGACGTCCGACTGCTCACGATCGCCGATTTCGACCGGAGGAGTCCATTCTTGCTCCTCTTGGCCGGCCAACCCTCGCTCGACGACCGCCTCGCCGAGCCGACGCATCACGCCCTCGATCAGCGAATCACGACCGTCGCGCGCCTCTCCCCGCTCTCGCTCGACGAGACGCGTGAATACCTGCGCGTAAGGATCGACATGGCCGGCGCCAAGGGGCTGCCATTCTTCGAGGAGGACGCCGTGGCCGCCCTCTTCGACGCCTCCGCTGGCGTCCCGCGACGCATCAATCACGTCGCAACGAGCGCAATGATCGTCGCTGCTTCACGCGGCCGCCAAACCGTGGGAGCGCAGGACGTCCACGACGCCCGCCTGGACCGCGGGCGCCTGTGAGGGGTCAACGTAATGTCTGGACGAACCCGCATCCCGACGTCGACTGAGCTCGCGCAGGCCCCCATCCTCGGGCTCTTCGCCACGATGGACGCCAGCCTCGGCGTCCTGCGCAACGCGATCCTCGCCGCTTACTCAGACATCGACGAGGAATCCGCCTACGAAGCCGCCTATCACGCTAAAGACCATTCCTTCATCATGGCAGACGCGATCGTGATCGCCATCGACAACCTACGCTGCGCCATCGAGCGCTACCAAAGCATAACCTCGAAAACACGCTCGCTGTCTCAGCGACACTGAATAACCCGACGCGATGGCGCCCATCACGCGACACGCACGGAGTGCTGCACGCGCTGCGAGCGAGCGCGCGCACGGCACCGCAGGGGAGCTCGCGCGGGGACA
>NZ_WJIE01000047.1 GCF_009649845.1 Polyangium spumosum | reverse complement strand
GGCGGAGGTAGAATCGATGGATCGAAGATGGGAAGGTTTGGGCACGCGGGTCAGGTCCAGTCTCCGCCCTCTTCTCTACACTAATTTCGGGAGGAGCGCTGTCTCATCGGATGTTGGCACAGAGGGCAGGGGGCCGTGACGCTCAGTCCCGACACGAGGCGCACATGGGTGACGGTCTGCCCGAGGAGTTCACGGACTACTTGCCCGGCGGCTTGGGGCCCGAGGGTAGGTTGGGAGGGACGGGAAGTCCGCGGCTCTTGTAGTAGACGGAGCTCGTCTTGTTGAGCTGGTTGGCTCTGTTGTCGCCGGCGGGCGTGCCCGGGGCCGGCTTGCTTCTGCCCCCTTTGGCCCCCGAGCTACCGCCTCCTTTCTCACCGCCACCCTTCGCCATGATGCACCTCCGATGATGTAACGCCGGAGAGGATCATACATCTCGCTCGGGATGGCGCTACCCGAGATCTGCAGGCGCATCGGTAGGAAGGCTGCCCAGCAACTTCAGCCCAGGCGGCGGGATAAGAACGATGGAGGGAATCCTCATGAATATCCTTCGTCGTGTTGCCCATGCCGTTCTCGATCTGGAGAAGATGCGCTGCGAGAAGACGGTGAATGTCTTTCGCAAGATTGGTCTTTACAGGCGGCTCCTCGAATCGACCGGCACCGAGCCAAAGGTCGCTGCGGAGATCGAGAGCCAGATGCTCTCCATCATGGAGGAGGGCATCCTCGAGCAGCACATGCTCTGCTCCCGGTTCGTGCGGGGCGAGCTCGCGTTCATCGAGTTCGTGCAGGAGTGGAAGGTCTGGTACGGGGAGTACGCCGCGTGGTGCGACCGCGTCTCCCTCGACGCGTTTCGATACGCCGCGTGAGCCAACGCGGGGACGAGGAGCCCGCGCCGGAGAGAGGCATCCGGGCGAAGGTGACGAGGGGCAGGCCCAAGAAGTCGGTTGCCTCCCCGGCGTTGCCCAAGCCGTCCCGGCGGGTGAGGCGCGCGGCGTGATGCCGCGGGGAACGGGCCGTGCCCGTTCTCATAGCTCCGGGTTCGGTGACGAGTCGGCCCGCGAGGGAGATTGTTCCGCACGCCTTATCCTGGCGCGGGACCGGGCGATCGATGTGAGGCGCCCCTCGGAAGATGTGTCGGAGCCGCCCGTATGGACGATCGGAGCCCCAAGGGGCGACCCTGATCCGTGGATTTTGCCCCGCTGCGGGGCGCTGGTCGTCGAACACGAGGCGCCTGCCAACCGTCCGATAGGGTGCTCATGGTTTCGTGGCACAGAATTGATTCTGTGATATTGAATGTTTCGGTGGCACAGAATGAAGAGACGCTGGCTACCCACGGCCCCAAACTCGGGAAAGGCGGTCGTCCGCCGCGGGCCGACACGGCCGCAACCGATGT
The DNA here is from genome assembly GCF_009649845.1 of Polyangium spumosum. Classification (NCBI taxonomy): domain Bacteria; kingdom Pseudomonadati; phylum Myxococcota; order Polyangiales; family Polyangiaceae; genus Polyangium; species Polyangium spumosum. The sequence continues at coordinate 2,958 of NZ_WJIE01000047.1, read as the reverse complement.
GCTCCGCGTGCGGCTTACTGCCGAGGAGAGGCGCCGCCTCAATGACGCCGCCGCAGCTCAAGGGCGGTCTGTCGCCGATCATGTCCGTGCATGGATCAACGGGGAGGCCCCCGAGGCGACCCAAGTGATCGAGGCCGCCCCGGCTGCTTCTTCGGCGATCCCGCCCGACTTCGTGATCGCAAGACCTCGCCGTGGCGTTGAGCCAAAGCTCTGGTCACGGTGGACGCCGCGGTACGTGTGGACGCTTCACGTGGTCCCCGGCCGCCTCGACGGCCCTCCATTGTGCGTGCGCCGCCGCGTGCTGGCGGACATGAGAGGGGGAGGTTGCGACATCGAGACACCAGGCGGCGACATGGGCGTCAACTTCGACACCCTTCAGCAGCAAGGCCACGCTCGCGCCTACGGCTCGCACCGCGCAGACGACGACCCGCCGACCATAGCCGGCCGGTTCTGGGGGTGCGACCTCGCCCTTGACGTCTACGACCACAACCCCACAGCCGAGGAGCGGGAGGCTTGGCTTCGCCGCCATCGTCTCGAGCAGGCCCTCATCCGTTCGCCGCCCTCGTCGGTATGGGTCACGTTCCCCGCGGCGCGGGTCGGGGCGCCCGATCGCGCGGTGAAGTGCAGCGCGGAGCGAGCGCTGGGGAAGAAAACTGGCGCGGTGTGCCGCTCCGATCTCGAGGTGTACCTCCCAGGGTATCGCCCGCCCCGCCCTGGCGGCTTCTACAAGCACATGACCACTGTCGACCTGTACGAGCTCGCCGTCATGGGCTCTGCATCCGCGCGCGGCGTGGACGGCGCGCGGCGCGTCTACTTGCACAGGCCCACCGACGAGCAGCTCCGCGCTGATGGTCGAGCGCGTGCCGAGGAGCAAGCGGAAGCCGCCCGGCGGGAAGCCGAAGCGAAGAACTTCGCCGACACCTGGTTCCGGCCCCCCACCGGGGCGCCCCGAGAAGATCCCGGCGCCGCCGCTGTCCGCGCTCTCGGGCTCGATCCGGCGACCGCCACCGAGGACGACGTGCAAGCCGCCTTCCGCGCCCGCGCCCGGACAGGCCACGCCGACAAGGGAGGGAAGCTCGACATGGGCGAGCTGGTGCGCCAGCGCGATGCCGCCCGGGCCTACGTCAATGCTCGCTCGAGGTGATGGGGGACGGCCAGCCCGCCGAATTCGAGCGGGTCCTTTACGTGCCCCGAGCGGAGGCAGCACCAGCGTAGGAAGGTACCTGGTCTGCGCGAGGCGCTGTCGTCTTGGCGATGCTGTAGCCCTTCTCGGTCAGGGCTTCAATCACCCCGCCATCGAGTAGCCAGCATCCTCGAGGTCGACCTGGGGCACGAGAAGCATCGGGCGCATGCTGAAGCCGCCGCCCGACTCGAGACGCCCGAGGCGCTTGTCGAGTAGCTTGTAGGCATCGAGCAGCGGCCCCACGGCGAGTTCGATCCTCTCCACGAGCTTCTGGTCGAGGACCGGCTTGTTCAGCGCGTGGCGGGCCGCGATGAAGGCGCGAATGAACTGGAGGGTGATCGCTCGTGCGGTCGGGGTGCGGGCCTGGGTCGTGACGAAGAGAGCCTGCTCCTCCGTGAGCCAGTACTCCGCGGTCCGTGGACTGCGCTTCGCTGCGAAGCGCTGGTCGTCGAACACGACGTAGCCTCCAGCGGCCAGCTCCTTGATCAGGTCCCGGATCTTCCTGGGGCGGCCGTAGCCGAGCCGGGCGCCCCAGCTCCATGTCCTGAATGCGATTGCCGATATTGGGGCCGCCCCCCCGTCCACCTCGCGCTCGGCCAGCCCCGATGCAACCTGGAGACGTCACCCAGAAAGCTGCACGGCCACATCGATCCCCAGGCGCAGGGCCTTCATCGTGATCAGCAGCCCGACCACCAGCTTCCAATAGTAGGGCAGCGATGCCACCAGATCCGCAGCGGCGGTCGACGCCTCGGCAGTGGCTGCGCGCCACTCATCCGCAGCTTCTGCCCAGGTCAGCGTCACCTCATTGCTCACGGTTTATCTCCGTGTCTATTCTACCGCGTCTATGCGACGGCGCGGAACAGCCCCCTCCTATGTCGCTCATCGAGCTCACTGATTGTCTTCGGATTCTCTTGCACGTACTCGAAAAAGTGTCTGTTGAACACTGCGGCCCCTTCCTCGGTCAATCGGTAGACTTCAGCATCTACGTGCTCTCCGGGAACCACCTCGCGCACCGCATAGCGAGGGTCGTGCCGCAGATCAATCCCGTGCTTCTCGAGGCTCCAGGTCACCACGCGGCCGATTCGTTGACGGCTGACACCGTAGTAGCGGGCCAGCGAAGAGATCGAGATCCGACCGTCGCCATCTAGATCTTGGGGCGGATAAAAACCCGCCGGCTGCGGCTGGTGCTGAGGAGCCCGGACAACGCCCGGAAGCCCCCCGGGAGATAGGCGACCAGAGAGCCGACCCAGAGGCCGCGGGGCTGGCGCCGGAGGTGAAGGCGGGGCTGGCTCGGGCACTTTGGGAGCCATCGCCTCGATCACCTCCTGCACGGGCTTGGGAGGTGCCTCCGCCGGCTCGGGTAGTACAGCGACAGGCACCGCCCTCGCGGGGGGCAAGGCTGGCTTCTTCGGCGCCATCAGGAGCGCTCCAGCCGCTTCTAAATAGCCCTCGATGCGATTGGAAGACATCCCCACCTGCTGCGCCACCTGAGCGAGCTGGAGAAGCAACCACGCGCGTCCCGAGGGAGTGTCGGCCAGCAGGAGATCCGCCACCTTCGGATCGAGGAGCTGCGGCCGGCCGGAAGCAGCCAGCGCCGAAGTGCCCGGGATGTTCTCTCCGCGCCGCAGCTTCGGCAGAACTTCATCGGCTAGAGCGCCAACCCGTTCGCTTCCACCTCAAGTTACGCGGCCTTGTGCAAGGCCAGCGCACCGCCTCGCCGCAGGATGACCTCCAGGTTCAGCACCGCGCAGTGGCGCCGCAGGTCGAAGAGATTC
>NZ_WJIE01000046.1:2500-4913 GCF_009649845.1 Polyangium spumosum | reverse complement strand
AGGTATGGTCAAGCCGCACGACCGATTAGTACCGGTTAGCTCCGCGAATTACTCCGCTTCCACACCCGGCCTATCAACCTCGTAGTCTACGAGGGGTCTTTAGGAGCCTTGCGGCTCGGGACACCTAGTCTTGAGGCCGGCTTCCCGCTTAGATGCTTTCAGCGGTTATCCGTTCCGTACATGGCTACCCGGCTATGCCCTTGGCAGGACAACCGGAACACCAGAGGTACGTCCACTCAGGTCCTCTCGTACTATGAGCAGCTCCTCTCAAGTGTCCTACGCCCACGGCAGATAGGGACCAAACTGTCTCACGACGTTTTAAACCCAGCTCGCGTACCGCTTTAATCGGCGAACAGCCGAACCCTTGGGACCTGCTCCAGCCCCAGGATGCGATGGGCCGACATCGAGGTGCCAAACCGCGCCGCCGATGTGAACTCTCAGGCGCGATCAGCCTGTTATCCCCAGAGTACCTTTTATCCGATGAGCGATGGCCCTTCCATGCAGAACCACCGGATCACTAACGCCTGCTTTCGCACCTGTTCGACCTGTCGGTCTCACAGTTAAGCTCCCTTGTGCGTTTGCACTCTACGACTGGTTTCCAATCAGTCTGAGGGAACCTTCGCACGCCTCCGTTACTTTTTAGGAGGCGACCGCCCCAGTCAAACTGCCCACCAGGCAGTGTCCCCGACCCAGGTCATGGGTCCAGGTTAGATTTCCAGAATATCCAGGGTGGTATTTCAACGTTGGCTCCACCGAACCCAGAAGCCCGGCTTCAACGCCTCCCACCTATCCTACGCAGAATATCCCGAAAATCACTGCCAAGTTGCAGTAAAGGTTCATGGGGTCTTTCCGTCTTGCCGCGGGTAGAGGGTATCTTCACCCCCGATACAATTTCGCTGAGTCCCTGGTCGAGACAGCGGGGATGTTGTTATGCCATTCGTGCAGGTCGGAACTTACCCGACAAGGAATTTCGCTACCTTAGGACCGTTATAGTTACGGCCGCCGTTTACTGGGGCTTCGGTTCGGAGCTTCGCTTGCGCTGACTCGTCCCCTTAACCTTCCAGCACCGGGCAGGCATCAGACCCTATACGTCGTCTTACGACTTCGCAGAGTCCTGTGTTTTTAGTAAACAGTCACAACCCCCGTTTCTCTGCAACCAGCCCACGCTCCTGGAGCAAGTCCATTCACGCAGACCGGCACACCTTCTCCCGAAGTTACGGTGTCATTTTGCCGAGTTCCTTAACCAGGGTTCTCTCACGCGCCTTGGGATACTCACCCCGCCCACCTGAGTCGGTTTGCGGTACGGACACCAAAGGGGCTCTGTACGCGGCTTTTCTTGGAAGTCTGGGATCACCGAGTGTCTCGGACTAGGTCCGAACCTCATCACCTCTCGGATACACGAGTCACCGTTTGTCCCTATCGGGTCCTGGCAACTCATCCTACGGGCTTGAACACGGCAAACCATCCGCCGTGCCCGGCCTACCCTACTCCGTCCCCGCTTACTTCAACGCCATCCTTGGTGGTGCAGGAATATTAACCTGCTTCCCATCACCTACGCCTCTCGGCCTCGGCTTAGGATCCGACTAACCCATGGGAGGATTATCCTTCCCCAGGAAACCTTGGGCTTACGGCGACCGAGTTTCTCACTCGGTTTATCGCTACTCATGCCTGCATAAGCTCTTCTCAGGTCCGTTACCGGTCGTCACCGTCCGGCGTGTATCTACCTGAGAATACTCCCCTACCGCTCTCTTTCGAGAACCCGTAGCTTCGGTGCCGAGCTTAGCCCCGTTATATTTTCGGCGCGGGTTCGCTTGACCAGTGAGCTATTACGCTTTCTTTAAAGGATGGCTGCTTCTAAGCCAACCTCCTGGTTGTCTGTGCGCTCCCACATCCTTTGACACTTAGCTCGGACTTGGGGACCTTGGCTGACGATCTGGGCTCTTTCCCTCTCGGCTACGGAACTTATCTCCCGCAGCCTGACTCCCGGATACTTGTCGGAGGCATTCGGAGTTTGATTGGGTTTGGTAATCTGGTAGGACCCCTAGCCCATTCAGTGCTCTACCTCCTCCGCAATTCGTCCGAGGCTATACCTCAATATATTTCGGGGAGAACCAGCTATATCCCAGCTTGATTAGCCTTTCACTCCTATCCACACCTCATCCCCCGCATTTTCAACTGCGGTGAGTTCGGTCCTCCAAGCGGTGTTACCCGCTCTTCAACCTGGACATGGATAGATCGCTAAGGTTTCGGGTCTACGCCACGCGACTCCTCGCCCTGTTAGGACTCGCTTTCGCTTCGGCTCCACCTCACGGCTTAACCTCGCCACGTAGCGTAACTCGCAGGCCCATTATGCAAAAGGTACGTGGTCACACATTGCCTTGCGGCCATAGTGCTCCCACTGCTTGTAGGCACA
>NZ_WJIE01000045.1 GCF_009649845.1 Polyangium spumosum | reverse complement strand
GCGCCGAGCGCCCCGAGGGCTGCGCCGTCGAGCACGACCGCGCCGAGCGCCCCGAGGGCTGCGCCGTCGAGCACGACCGCGCCGAGCGCCCCGAGGGCTGCGCCGTCGAGCACGACCGCGCCGAGCGCCCCGAGGGCTGCGCCGTCGAGCACGACCGCGCCGAGCGCCCCGAGGGCTGCGCCGTCGAGCACGACCGCGCCGAGCGTCGAGAGCACCCCGAGGGCTGCGCCCTGCGCCGTTGGAGGGGGCCGTCCATGACCGGAGGGATCATGCAAATCATGTGGAAGATCGATCGCTTATCCATCAGGCTGGCACCGAAAAAGGTACACAAGCAGATTCCGCTTGCCGGCCCTCAACCACGACGTGATCGCGAAGTGCCGCAGCCCGTACACGCTCCACCCTCCGAGCCCGGCGCGGTCGCGCACGCGCTCGAAGGCTTGCGTCAGCCCGTACTGCCCCCACGGCTTGCCCTGCTGATTGAGCGCGACGCGCCCATCCTTCGGCCCGTGCTCCACGTGCTCGAGGAGCCGCGCGAGCGGGGCCGTGATGGGAATCTCGCGTTGCCCGGTCTTCGGCGTGTGTGATTGGCCGTAGGAGCGGCCTTCGCGCACGCTGAGGAAGCCGCCTTCGGCTGCGTGGTTTGTCCCGGGGAGGAGCACGTCGCGCCGACGTAACGCGCGGACTTCGTTGGGGCGAAGGCCGGCGTGCGCCATGAGCGCGAACGCGAGGCGCTGGGACGGGACCGCGGAGGCGAGAATCGTGTCGATGTCCCTTTCGGAGGGGATTTCGAGGATGCTCTTTTCCGCGGCTTTGAGCCGAGGTAACGCGGGGGGCAAGCCCGCGAGGTAGCCGCGGGTCGTCGCGAAACGCAGCACGGATCGGAGGACGATCTGCACGTTGTTTCGCGTGGCGCGGGCGCGGTCCTGCTTGGAGAGCGCGAGGTCGAGCTCGGCAGCCGCGGCTCCGTCGACCTGGGCAAGCGGGAGCTCGCCGAAGGTCGGGAGGAGGTGGCGGTCGAGGACGAGCGCGTAGCCTCGGCGGGTGGTGACCTTGAGGTCGGTCAGCATGAAGGTGGAGCGGTATTCGCTGACGACTTCGGAGAAGGTCTTCGTGGGGAGGGTGGGGGTGGTCGATGGGGTGGGAGGGAAGCCGGCGGGGGAAGGTGCCGGCGGCGCGGGAACGTCGTCCTCGGGCGCGTACGGGGTGCCGTAGCGGGCGAGGTTCAGGAGGACGCGTTTCTCCTCGGCACGAGCGCCAGGGAGAGTCTGGACTTGGGCGTCTTTGCGGTACCTTGCCCGCTGTCCGTCTTTCGTCTTGTAGCGGATGTCAATGAACAGCCGGGTTTCCCCGTGTCGGGTGACTTTCCGGATTGGCATGATCGGGTCCTTTCCCGGTCATCCCAGCCGAACTGCGAGTGCTCCATGGTTAGCACATCGCAGACAGGCTTTCCGCTCCCGGCCGAAGGACCGGATACCTTCCGCCCCCGTTCCCTCGGTCGAAAAGCGCTACCCCAGCTCCAAAAACTTAGAAAACGCAGGATGTATCGAGAACTTGACCGACGGATCGCGGTAGTCCTTTGCTAATCTGCGCAGCTTCTTCATGTCGTAGTAGACAGAGTACGCATAAATGGTTCGCTCCTCGAACCCGGAGCCCGGCTGAACCACGCCGATGAAGGCGAACCACAGCAGAATCTCCACGAGTACTGGATATCGGTCAGGGGGGACAACCGCATCGGCGAAGCGCCGATAGATCTCCTCGAGCGAAAGCTGTCTAGGTGCCCCTAGGAATGCATACAGGATATCATTTGCCCCCGGAAAAACATCCCGAATCTCAAGACCAATTTCGTTGCCCAAATCTGCCGAATACTGCTCAACAGCTTTCGCAACGTCGTCACGCGCGATCTTGGGGTGACCCAAGTTGACCGCATTGCTTTTGCAGTAATTTACAAGATTAAGCAAATTTCGCGGCCGCATAAGCGACGTCTCGATCAGGTAATCGGCACTGCTTTCGCCATCGATGTGGGAGACGGCAATTCGATTCCATGCATTATCAAAGCTTTCCTTGGACGAAAACCCGTCATTCGATACAATCCGCCTCCGGAGCAGCTCCTTGAGCAGATCCTGGTCCGTCCAATCGAGCGAAACACGAGTCTCCTTACCGCGGTCTGGAGTCTCATCGACAAGCAACTCGTAAACATCGTTCCGCAAGAAGACTATGGTGTGGACAACGACACCGCCACGGCGCATAAGCCGCTCGATATCCCGACTCGCATCGAGCAGGCCTCTAAGGATGACGATGTCAGATGCCTGAACACCTCGGGTCGGCCAACCCTTGTCGATATTGTCAAACAGAACCCACGCATCCTCCTTCAGCTTCATGTACTTGACGAGTTCCTCGCGAAGCCTGCGAATGTCATGCGTGTATACGAGCTGGGACACCTCCTGCGTATTCAAGCTCATTGACTCGCTACCGAGCTTGTTGTGGTCCGAAAACCGCGTACTAATCTGCTGGACTAGTTTCAGCATGCGCTCGGAAAAGTCGCCCTCTCGGACAAAGTCGTCATCATTGTAGAGCCGAGAAAGCTCCTGGTACGCGTCGTACAACTTTTTACTGCCAACGTGGACCTGACGATCCTTTTCGAGCAACTTGTGGCACAACTCCAGCAACAACACATACTCCCAAAACGCTTTACAGATGTGCTCTTGGACCGCCTCACCGAAGTATCGCAGCAACATCTCCTTAAAATGCTTTAGCTGATGCCCTTCCGGCTTCAGGTCGAGTACAATCCGCTGCCTGTTCGATCGAATCTTGTTCCTCACCTGGAAGAACATGGCGGTCTTGCCGGATCCCTTTCGACCAACTACCAGCCTCACATTGCCATTTAGTGCCTGGCTATAGTGGTCAGTAGGTAGGTAGTAGTCGTCCAGCTTCGACATTTCATTTTCAGCAGCCGACGCGCCCAGGTCGAGCTCGGCCAATAACCCTGACGGCTTACGCGTTCGGGATTTGTCGGCCGCATGCAGTCCCTCCATCACACGCGGCGCCAATTCGTTGATGTATCTGTCAACGTCACTTGGCTGCTTATATATTGACACCAAGTCCCGGTAATCCAACGGAACCGGGTCGTCTGACTCCTGGAGTATTAACAGCTCCTTCTCCAAGCCATTGGCGAGGCCAGCGACGAATGCTGCGCGTAGGTTATTAACCTCGTAGTCAGTCGTCTGACTAGACAATAAGTGCACCACAACGGCTACCGATGCGGACACGCCCCGATACGCCTCAATCGTCGACAGTCGTGACTGCTCGGACGGATCGAAATTCCTAAATAAAATCTTAGACTTCTTTATCTTCGCTATCGTTCTGATCGAGGCGTCCGTCTTCTGGCTTACGTCGATTACGTAAATCGGCGCTCTGGGATCGAGGTGTGTTTCAGGAAATTTAGCAGGCTCGATGGACTGCACCTGGGACAGCACCTTGGCAAGTTCGCTGGAGTTCGAGTATGGCGCGTACCCCAAAGTATCGAAAATGCCGAGCTTGCTAATTTCTTTGGTTTGGGGTTGAAGCGCCGTGTTGAGGATGAGGAAAGTACGCTTGCCCTTTCCTATGGCGTACCCGGCCTCATAGCACACGTTGAAATTAAGCCGAGTAATGTCAGCGACCACGAAATCCGCGTCATTGATCTTGTCTAGGATTTCGTCGGCGATAAAGTGACCCGGAATATCGAGCTGTCGCCAAGTTTCGAATCCAATCCAAGCAGCTTTACTTCGGAGAGTCTGTGCGGCTGTTTCGATGGTCTGCCCGAGTTGCACGGGTGCAGAAGGGTATGCGACGAAGACACGAGCCGGCTTCATACTCAGATCCTCTCCTAGTGCTACATTTCACACGCTAACACGACGTTCCGCTACGCCGTCAAGGACCTTAGAGTGACGGAGCAACCGCATGTGTCCTGTCTCACGGACCAGGCCCACTGGCGCTTGGTCGCGCCAATGAGAATACGTAAGATCCTTCACCTTCGAGAACTCGCCGAAGGACGAACCTGGAGGGCGACGGCTGGACGCCGCTCGGGTTCGAGGTCACCCCGCCCGGCGGAGCCGAGGGCTAGCTGCATTTCGCTCATCCTTTTGACGCCATGCGCCCTCCCCTGCGCGCTTCTCCTCGCCCTCCTCGGTCGGCGGGCCCGCCGCTGCCGCTGGTAGGGCGGCTGTAGGGCCTCCGGTGATCGGTCGTGGTCCTCCGCGCTGCCATCCCCGCAGCGCCGACCAAACGACTCTTTACGAGTTTTCCGGCGGATTCGCAGTCACGTCCTTATAAAAATCGCGCGCGGACGCAACACCAGAGCACCTGGCGAAGAGGTAAAGTCCCAACGCAGAAGGCGCAATGTTTGCATTCGTAGCATCTGAATGCAATGGAATCCCTCCGCCATTTTCCATCAGGAGTCCCAGATGGCGAAGATGATCAAGCTCGGCGTCAATATCTTCAAGCTCGCGCAGTGCAGTTAACGTCTTTAGGCATTCGATCGAAACGACAAAATCTTCGGTGTACAGCAATCCTGCCGAAGTGAGTTTCTTGGGCCCCATCTCGCAGGCAAACTTTAGTATCTTCGCCTGTGCCGGGGAGAGACGCTTCAAATGGTCAACAAACTTTTGGCTTCGGTTGTCATTGCCCTCCACGTTGCACGCCGACGCGAGGAGTCCAGCCCAAAGCCTTTGCAGGAGCTCGTCCTCCGTCCAGGACCCGCTATCCAAAATTGCATGCACGAGTTGCGGCGGAGCGGCCAGCTTGGCAGGATCATCGCCGCGTTCCAGCAACAGTCTTAAGGTCTCCTTTGCGATTTTTTCAGCATTGACTGCACGCCATGCTCGAATCTTGTCTCGGAACAGGAGACCTATCTCCTCTGCCGCTGGCTTACAGATCCAGGTGAGCAGTTGTCCGATACCACTTGTTGCGCGATCGACACCAAGCTTTACTGCTTCTCCGTATGGGGCCAATCCAAGCAGATCGCCAGTACTAGAGCGCCGATCAGTTCCACTTTCCCGTTCATTTCGAGTACTTGCGCGAGGGGGATCGACAAGCGCCATCAGGCATGATCCACTGCACGCGGCTCGCCCAGCCGACGGAGTGGATCCCTGTGTCG
>NZ_WJIE01000044.1 GCF_009649845.1 Polyangium spumosum | reverse complement strand
CTTTTGCTCCCTGCGAAGCCGCCATCAGCGGCGGAAGCCCGTGCGAAGCGGGCAGGTTCGTCAGCGCGACGTTGATCAGCCGCGTGATCCGGTTGCTATCGAGCTCGTAATCGACCGCGGGCGAGATATAGCGATACTTCCGCGCCCGGACCTTCTCGGCCGCCTCCTCGGTCCAGCGGACATTCACGGCCCAGAGCGCGCCCTCGCGGACCTCGGGCCGGAACCATGCGGCCGCCTCGCCCATGCCCTTCGAGAAGCCGAACAGAGAGGCGTGGTCGTAATCGAAGAACAGTTCGGCGCCGTGCGCCTCGAAATCGGCGAGGACGCGCCGCGCGGCTTCCTCATCGAAGAGGAGGAGGCCCTTGTACGACTTGTTTACGCCCGCGCGGAAGAGCAGCACTTCGCCAGGGGGATCCCCGGATAGGTCGACAAGGCGAAGCGTGGCACGAGACGTGCGTTTCATCGGGTGTAGGGCCCCTCAAATAGGAGCCCTCTACCCTTGGGGGTTTAATCAGCCATATCTGGCGGATTGATGGATGATTCAGCGCGTCAATTGACGACGAGCACGAAATCGACGCCAGTTCACCCGGCGACAGGCAACCGTCCCTTCAAATGGTCGGCGTTCATTCTCTCACACCATGCGCCAAATCCCTCGCTCTCCCCACCCCACGCGAGCTCTTCGGCCTTCTCTTCGAGGGGGACATTCCGCACGAGCGTGGCGAGCTCGCGGTACAGGAGCGCGTCCTCTCGACCGGCCTTCAGGGCCGCCGCGACACGCTCCGCGCCCCAGACCTCGACGTCCCAATCCGTCGCATCTTCCGGGATATCTTCAATATGGCCGTATCTCGACAGGAGCGCGGCCGCCGCCTCGATGCCCACCCCATCGAGCCCCGGGATCTGGTCGGCGGCATCGCCCACGAGCGCGAGCAGATCGGGAATGCTCTCCGGATCGACGCCGAACCGATCCCGCACGCCATCCGCCGCGAGCTCCCGACCACGAGCACGATCCACGAGCACGACGCCCGCCCGCGTCAGGCATTGCGCGAGGTCTTTGTCCGGCGAGAGGAGGCGGATCGTGGCGAAGTCCTGCGCGTACTTCTGGCATGCCGTGGCAAGCGCGTCGTCGGCCTCGAACTCGTCCATCGACCAGACCACGACCCCGAGCGCGCGCGCCGCCGCTTCCGCGTCCTCGAACTGCGCGCGCAGGGCCGCCGGGACGACGGTATCGTCCTTGTATCCCTCGAACAGCTTGTTTCGAAAGCTCGTGATCGGGTTGTCGAAGGCTACGGCAAGATGCGTGACCTCGCCCGCCTCGAGCAGGGTCACGAGGGAGGCCACCATGCCCACGGTCGCCTTGACGTCCTTCCCGTCGACGACGCGCCGCCGGCCTCGCGAGAAGTGAGCGCGGAAGAGCTCATACGTGCCGTCAACGACGTGCAGAACCTTCCCGCCTCCCGACAAGGCGCGACGCCCGAGCTCCCGCGGCTGAGACTTGCCCGCCGGAGCCAGGGGAAGCCCCTCGTCCTTCGCCAGCGCGTCCCAATCCACGCGGCTCGCGAGCGTGCTCGCGCCGAGGGCAGCGAACGCGCCCGCGACACGTTCGAGCGTCTCGGCCCGGAGCTTCGCCGCCTCGGCCGCCGCGATGGCTTCCGCCCGCTTCGCCTCAGCGACGGCTCGCCGCGCTTCCGCTTCCGCCTTCGCCACGTCCGCCCGCCGTCGCGCCTCGAGCACCTCGGCCTCGGCTTGCGCCTCCCGCTCCTCGGGCGTCCTCGTGTCCCACTTCGGCCACGGCGCGAGGCGTTCGTCCCCAAAGTTGAACAGCGCCCACGGCCGCAACACCTCGAAATGCCCCGTCGTCGCGAGCCCTTCGGTGTCCGCCCGTTTCCCCTCATGGCGGACGGCGTTATGCACCTTCCCGAGCGCATGCGAGCCAATCGGCGCAGGTTCCATGGTGAGTGTCTGCCGGAGGATCGCCATCGCCGCCGCGCTGTCACAGTACCGGATCCCGCGCTCGAACACCTCGACCGCGCTCGCGCCGTCCGCCTGGACGAGCTCGTAATCCCAACCCGCCGCCGCCTTGCCCTCGCTGTCAATATCGACCGGGAGCATGATCACCGGCGATTTCCCCGCGTTGACGAGCGCGTCCTGGTACGCATCGCGCTCCCGCGCCGTCTCGTCGCTCTCGTCGAGGGCCGCGGGATACTTCCCGACCCGCGTAGGATGCCCGTAAACCTCGGAGTAATGGGCCCAATCCGTGAACATCTGTTGTTTCGCGAGGTAGTACATCGCGACCCGCCGGACGGCGCCGTTCATCCAGGGTGTCTGGCTCCCCGAGGCGAAGATCGCCCACTTGTACGGGTCCGCGCCGATCGCGATCTGCGCGGTCGGAGTGCCGACCTTGTAGGTAACCTCGTGCCCCTCGAACCACAGATCGCGCGGATGCCAGACCTCGAGCAGCGGCAGCCATTGCCCCCGCTCCTCGGTCCAGTTCAGTTGCACGACCGCGACGCCGAGCATGATCAACCACTTCAGGACATCACGCAGGACAGGCTCGGGACAGAAGCGCCACCAGACCTCCGCGGCCTTCTTCTGCGCGAGCTCCGCCGCCTCCTTGTCGCCCGTCTCGGTCGAGACCTCGAACGAGAGCGGCAGCGCGAGCAGCCCGTCGATCCGTTGCTGGAGAGCGCCATCGAGCCGCTCGTCGGTCAAGAGCGCTTCCGCGAGGTCTGCTGATTCGCGAAAGTCTCCCGCTTCATGCCGTTCGAGCGCTTGGCGCACGCGATCGTTATCCCAGCCCATGAGCGGCGCGAAGACATGTTGCGCGTAGCGGACGCGAGGAGCGCGAGTCATCGGGTGTACCTCGTGAGCTTCACCGGCCGTTTATTCGCCGCGGAGAACGAGCCCGCGATCCGCCCTGCGGGCGAGGAAAGCAGGTCATGCGCGGCCGCGCCGGCGTCGACCTGGTCGTCTTCGTCGTCGTCCTGCCCCGTGAACCGAAGATGCTCCGCCAGGAAGACATTGACCCACGAATCCGGGCCCACGTCTTCCGGGAGGAGCACGCGGCCGTCGTTCCAAGACGCCGCGTAGGGTTGCGCCCGCGTGAACTTGTCCGCCTTCACGCGGCGCGCCTCGACCGTGAAGCCCCGATCCGACATGAAGGGGACGATCATCTTTTCGAACACCGTGACGTAGCCCATTGCCTTGCATCCCCCGTGCGCCCGTTGCAGCCGCGCGCCCTCCGCGGCGAACTCGGGAGCGAGGACCTGCTTCCGCAGGCACTCGAGCACGTAGTAAACGCGCCGCCCGCGCTCAGGTTCGTGCGAGCGCATGACGACCGCCGACGAGTAATCCGCATGCTTTCGCGCGGTATACGCGAAATCCACGCCGATCCCGTCGCGATACTCCCGCACGACATCGAGGGCCGCGGAGGTATAGAGGGCCGGCTCAGCGTTGAACACGGCCCCGCCCCGAGGTCTCGGAACGCCTTGATACAGCGAGGCCCACGTGTACTCTCCGACCTCGCGCCGCCGCGCTTCGAGCTCCGCCGCGGGCCATCGTTCGGGCCAGAGCGCGCGCCCGTCGTCGGTGAGCGCTGGGAGGCGCAGGTATTGCCACCCCTGGGAGATCAGCCGCCCGGAGAGGTCCTCGGGATGCCACCGCGTGGCAAGGACGATCGCGCTCCCGCCCGGCTCGACCCGGTTGATCGTCGAGCCCTGCCAGAGGTCCCAGATCCGGGAGCGATACGTCGGGCTTTCCGCCTGGATCCGGTTCTTGAAAGGGTCATCCACGAAGAGGACCCGAAAGCCCTTGCCCGTCAGCGAGCCGTTTAGCGCCGTGAACACGGCCCGCCCACCCTCGCGCGTGCGCCACTCGCCGACGCCCTTCGCGCCCGCATCGAGCTCGACGCCGGCCGCGCGCGCCATCGCCCGAGCGTCGCGGCTCTTGCTGTTGGCCAGCTCGATCCCGTACGTGGCGTAAGCGATCGGGAGCGTGGGATCCTTCCGCAGATACCACGCAATCGCGTGGAGGATCGTGTCCGTCTTCCCGTGGCGCGGTGGAGCGTGGATCACCGCGCGGACAGGCTCGCGCCGCGCGCGCTCGAGGAGCTCGATCAGCGGGCCAAGGTGATCCGGGCGCGCATACCCGGGCGTTACGCCCGGTACGAACGCCGCGAGGCCCTCGGAGGGAGCCGCCGCGATCCGGCCGTGCTCCTTGAACGAGAAATCCCCCACGCGGTAGCCGAAAGCCTTCGCCATCGAGCTATTCCCCGAGGTACGGCTCCGGGTTTGCTTTGAGCTCGGCCAGGAGCTTCTCGAGCGCCGCGATCTGTTCGGGCCTCCCGATCTCCCCCGTCGCCCAATAGATTTCCAGCTCCCGACAAGCCTTCCGATCCTTCCAGCCACTCTTCGCGCCCGCATCCCACGCGGCGCGGAGCTCCTTCGGGAGCGTGGGGGGACGAGCGACGTCCACGTGGACGTTGCCATCCACGCGCGTATGCCTGCGGTTCCACTTCTCGGGATACCGCGCGCGCAGAATGTCGAGCGCGAGCCGAGGATCCTCCGCGGCCCCTTGCGTCGCGATCGCGGCGAGCCGCGCTTCGCCCTTCGCTTCCGCGGCGCGGATCGCCGCGTCGAACGCGGGATCCTGCCTTCGCCAATCTCGCAGCGTGCGCGGCTTGATCCCGACGAGCGCGCAGACGGTTGGCCGGTGGAGTTGACCGAGCCGGAGCGCGTCGAGGATCTGCTTTTCGACCTCGGGGGTTCGGAGGGTCGGGCGGCCGCCGTTCATCGTCTACTCCAGCAGGTTTCGGAAATCGTCAAACTCGTCCCGGGGCTTGGCGCCTCCGTTCCCGCCCCCCTCGAAGCGCCCCGGCTCGGGAGCCGTGGCCGTGCGCGAGGAGAGGCGCCCTTCGCGGATCGCGATGGCATCGAGCAGCCGGTGAACGTCGCGCAGGATCACGCTCGTTTCGGGGAAGACGATCCGCCGCTCCCGCTCGATGCGCACGGCTTCCTTGAGCCGGCGTTTCTCGACGCGGAGCAGCCAGCGGAGGGTCTTGACGTCCGCGTCCATCTTCGGCGCGTCGGGGTTCGGTTCGGGCCGCCCATCGGCGGAAGCGCGCTCGGCTTCCTCGGGGGTCAACGGTTGAGCGCGATCCCGCGGCCCTTCGCTGCTTTGGTCCATGACGGCCTCCGGATCAGGGGGTGCATGAGCATGTGGCAATCGTTGCAGATCACGATCAGATTCGCGGGATCGAAGACGAGTTCCGAGGCGATCCCCGAGATGGAGCAGGGGATGATATGGTGAACGTGCCGCGCCGGAACGCCGCAGCACTCGCAGAAGCGGCCGCGTGCTTCGAGCACTTCGCGGACAACGCGACGGTAACGGCTTTGAGGGGTCTCGGCCCTGGGTTCTGCCATCTCGCCCTTACGCCGCGAACGTGTCATTTTCGGCCCGTTTTCGGTCGCATTGTGGACGCCGGGCCGCCGATCTCGCGTTCGACGACCGCGAGCCGCCGCTCGAGGGCGACGCAACGTTCGCGGAGCTCCTGAACGGCAAGCGCGGCCGCTACCGGAACCGGACAGGCCAGATAAAGCCCCTCGAGCCGCACCATCGCCCCCTCTCGACCGCGCCGCGAAACGAGGATCTCGACGTGGTGCTCCTTTTCGAGCGCTCGGAGCCGCCGCAGCAGCCGACGGCGCCAATCAGGATGCGTCGTCGCCTCGCCGATCATGGCCCCCGCTTCCGCAAGCTCGATGCAGCCGAGCAGGCGTGATTCCACGCGCGCCGCGTTGGGGGTACGCGCCGCGACTACATTGACCACCGCCTCCCAATTGGAATCCATCGGGGCCATAGCGGACCTCTCTTCGTCGAAGGGTCGCTCCGGTCGGGGATCAGGGGAAGCAAAAAATAAAATGTCGAGCGCGGTCGGGGCGCCTCGACCCCGGGGAAGATTTTCGACGAGCGCCGGCCGCCGCGCGGAGGCCCCCTCGACCCCCTTGCGCGCGCCGAGCTCGCGCCCCTCGACCAGGCCCGGCCTCCCG
>NZ_WJIE01000043.1 GCF_009649845.1 Polyangium spumosum | reverse complement strand
GTCTTGCCGGTGCCCGACGGCTACGTGTTCACGGACAACCCCGAGCGGAACGAGCATGGCGCATTCAACGCGGTGATCCACGTCCCGGAGGACATCGTCTTCCCGATCAAGCCGATCGAGCTCGGAGGTGTGGTCATGCGGCCGCTCGAGGTGGGGCTCTACGTGCAGCTCTCCCTCAATGGAATCGCGTTCCAGCACCATCAGCAGCAGTCGGGCGTGAAGACCTGAAAGGGGGGATGCCGTGAGCGTGGCGGAGATCAATAGCGAGTCGAAGCATAACGTCGTCGAATCGGATCCGCAGTTCGGCCCGTCGACACATTGCGTCGTGATCATCGAGCAGCCGCCGCTGATGGGGGACGAGCCTCCCCCGCAGTGGCGGGTCTCCGCCACGCTCACGCTTCGAGATCCGGTGTTCGGCAAGGAGGCATTGCTTGCCACGCTGCCCACCGTGATAGTCGGGCCGCTGATCCAGAAGCGGCAAGTGGTCGCCATGGCCAAATACCCGAGCCCGGTGGAACGTTGGACGTTCCGTTTTTCGAGCGACGCGGGACGGGCGACGGCGCGGGTATGGTTGCATCCGGGAAACTCACCGGTGACGGAGTGCGGGATCTTCGTGGTGAAGCACGGGTTGGAGGGGTGAGCGTGGTGATCGGAGAGGAGCCGACCGAGGCGCCGGAGCGTGTTTTTACGTCCGCGGGATGGCTCTCGCTCGAGCGTGAATACGTGCCGCGGGTGGTCGCTGGCGAGCATCTGCACGCGCATCCGGAGGCGAAGGCGGCGCTCGCCATCGCGGCGCGGACGTATGTGCTCCGGGCGATGCGGGACCGGCCGGCACTGGGGCGCACGACGGCGATCCCGAGCGGGGAGCAGTTCCAGGTGTTCGCACGGTATTCCGGCGAGGGCTGTGCCGAGGCGGCGATGCGGACGCGGGGCATCGTGCTTCGCTACCAGGGGCAAATGATCCTCGCAAATCATGTCGCGGGGGCGTATTGGAAGCCGGATGGGTCGCACGGTCCCGATCCGACCAATACTGAGCGATGGGTGACCTACAACGCCGGGCGGCGGGGGCGTGACGTCATTCCGACCCGTCTTTCGCTGCGTTCGCACCCTGGGAATCGCGGCTGCATGGGGCAGCATTGTGCGCACTGGCTGGCCATGCAGGGATACGATTACGTCACGATCCTCCGGTTCTTTTACGGGGAGGACATCGAGTTTCACGAGCTCTCCAGCGGAGAGAACACGGGCCTCGGGCAAGTGCTGTTCGGCGTGCTGGCGCTGGCAGTTTTCGGAATCGCCATGCGGAGGTAGACGTCGCATTGATGTCCCGAACATAGCGACAGAAACCCGAACCTCCCCCGCTTTCGTGGAGTAGACTGGGGGTTCGTCATGACCCCGCTGCGCGTGCTTGTGCTGTCCGCCCTCGGGATGATGAGCGTCGGCGCGTCCGTCTACACGCTCACGCCTCCGCGGCGGGAGCCACTGACCGTGGCATCCCTCCAGGAGCCGCTGGCTTTCGCGCTCGAGCTCTCGACCGAGCTCCCGGCCGAGACCGACGGGGGCCTGATGCCTCCGTCTCGGACGCGGGGCCGTCCCGGGTGATCGCCTCGCGCCCGTCGCCGGCTCCGTCGATTCCCGCAAAACCCCAGGTGCAACGCACGTCCGTCACCATCGATCCCGGCCCCTCCGCGGGCCCGGCGACGCGCCGCTACCTGTGCGCTTTCCCATCTCCCGATCGCTGGTTCATTCTGAGTGACGAAGTCTCGGACGCGCAGATCCGAGCAATGCCGCTCGCCCAGCAGATCCTCCTCGCCGAAAAGCTCCCCACCTGTACGTGCGCGGACCGATGCGAATCCGCCTGCCGCATGAGCCGCGACGCGTCCGCCGAGTGCCGCTTGCGCTGTCCTTGCACCCCGTAGGGCCCCCAGGTTTGTCCCCTCCCCTCGCAGGGTTTGCCCGTGCACCTTCAGCGGACCGGTGATCCCGCTGTAGACCTTGCCGCCTCACGCCCGCGTGCCGTACCCTCGCGCCATGTTTCGTCTCGCGCGCGCAGCGCTCGTGATCGCCGCCAGCGCCGGCCTCGCCGTGCTCGCGGTCCCGGCCTGCATCGTCTCCACGGGCACGATCGGCTCCGACTGCCCCATCGACGACGATGGCAACCTCCTGATCCCGGAGGAGTGTTGCATTTGCCCGTCCCCAGAGGCGTGTCCGAACGGGTTCCCGAAGGACGTGACCGTCCCCGACTACTGCCGCCCCGATTGCCCCGAGGACGTCCCTTATGAGTGCTGTCCGTGCCCAACTCCCGAGTGGTGTCCCGGCGGCAAGCTTCCTGAGAACTCCAGTTACGAGCGGTACTGCCCTGAGGGACCAGACGCGGGCAGCGACGGCCCCATGTCCTCGCTCTGCACCGGCGGATCGTGCGCGCCCCCCAGGCCCGCGGGCTGGAAAGGGCCGATGAGCTTCTGGAACGGGTGGGACATCGAGGCGCCGCCATGCCCAGGCGAAGCGCCGATCCTCGCGTTCGAGGGAAGGAGCGCGCCGCCGCCGCCCTCGTGCGGCACGTGTGCGTGCGATGCGCCCGAGGGGACGTGCGAGTTACCCGAGACGTGGACCGTCAGCTCCGCGGGCTGTTCAGATCCTGGCTCCGGTGTCAAGACAAACTTCGACCCACCGACAAACTGGGACGGGATCTGCAACGGCGAGAAGTCGATCCTCGGTGACAAGCTCTGCGGCGGGGTTCCCTGCGTTCGTTCGATCACGATCTCGACCCCGGTGATCGAGGAGCAGCCATGCCAGCCGCACCTCATCGGGGATCCGGAGCCCAAAATTCCGAAGGCGTGGAACGGCGGACCGGAGATCACGCTCGGGAAAGTCTGCACGAGCGAGAGCGCTCTGCCGAAGTGCATCGAGGCCGAGGGGAAGGTGTGTGTCCCGACGCCCCCCGGCTTCTCCTCTTGTTTGTACCGGGAGGGAGACCACCCCTGTCCGGAGGGCTGGGGCGAGAGGGAGCTTCTCTACGGGCACGTGGAGGACAACCGGGTCTGCTCGCAGTGTGAGTGCAGCGAGCCGAGCGCCGGGTTCTGCAACGTGAAGTTCCGGATCTTCAGCGATGGGGCCTGCACAACCGAGAAGCTCGCAGCCGATGTCTCGACCGGCATGATCGCCCCGTGCCTGGACTTCATGCCGGGGACGCAGCTCTCTGGCAAAACGGCGGCGGTCCTGGAGTACACGAAGGGCGCGTGCACGCCGAGCGGTGGGACCGCTGAGGGGGAGCTCGTGTTGCTCGATCCCGTCACGATCTGCTGCTCGGCGCCCGTCACCTAGAACGCGTACACGAGCGCGCCTCCCCCCATGAACGTGGGTCTCAGCGTTTCCCACAACGAAGGTCTGTGCACATCGAGGCGCGTGCCGAACATCGCGACCGCAAACTCGACCTCGGCGCGTGCCGCGAGGTGCTCCGAAAAGGGCAGCTCGACGGCGCTCCGCGCACCGACGCCGAAGAAGCCACGTACGATGTGCGCGTCGAAGCCCAGGTTGAGCGCCGCCGACCCCACAGCGCCCCCTGCAGCGAAGAGACAACCGAGGAGCGGCGGACGCCTCAAACATGCGCCGCCCGTCACGGTGAACGTGTGCATCTCCGCCTCCGTGAACTCCAACGGCCGGGTTTTCCAGAGCGGCATCCACCGCACGTCGAGTTCGAGCGAGAGCTGCGGGAGCTGCAGGCCCCCGGCAACGCGAAGTCCGGGTGCCGTATCCGGCATGAGCCCGTGCGACACAAGCCCTCCCAATGCCACGAAGACGCGCCTCGGAGCCGGTGCCGCCACGGGTGGCGGTGGTGGGCACGCCGGGCATTGCGGACACGGGGCCGGCTTGGGAGAGGGCAGGGGAGTCGGCGGCGGTGCTGGCGCCTCGTCCTTTTTTGGCGCTGCCGCTCGGATACGGGTCGCCGCATCGAAGGCCGTCCAATAAAGCACCTTGAAACAGTCGGTCGCAGGCGAGTAATCGCGATGATCGGTGGACGCGACGCCGTTGTCGTCCGTGATCGTCGTATCGACCGACTTGCCGCCGTCGGGGAGACGCCGGATCCGCACGACGAGCGCGCGCGCTGCCGTTGGATCGATGGTGCTCACGGGCACCCAGTTCGTCAGGATCGCCGTGAACTCGAACGCGTTCGCGCAACCGGGCAGGGTTCGATCCGCGGTGAGCTCGACGCGATGGTGCGGCAGCTCGTCCGCCGCGAGGGCCGACGACGACCAGGCCGAGCCCAGCACGGCCACGGCAAGAGTGGTGTGCAGCCTCACTCCGCGGCCCCCTCGACGAGAAATGTGGAGGAGTCGGTCGATTTGTCCCGTGATGGAGGGGGAGTTGTGCCCTTTGTTTTCATGGGACCCGTGAACGCGCGCAGAGGCGGCCCTCGGTGCCGGGCATCGACGGAGAGGTCGCCGGCATGACACGCGTCATCGACGACTGCTCGAATGAGCTCGGTATCTCCAGGGAGGCCACGCTCCGGTACCGGGACGCAATGGCCGCAGTCGTTCGTTCGGTTGGGGTCGATTCGGTGCATGTGATGGACGTCGTCCATAATGCATTCCTGCTCGCGTGTCGCAAGCCCAAAGCAGAACGACCCGATCCAGAAGATGAAGAAGCGTACGGCGCATGGCTGAACACCGTCGCGAAATATGCGGCCCTGACGAACCGCAATGAAGCGTCCCGTTCGCGGGAAGTCGCCGCGCCTACCGAGGAGATCGTGCGCGCAATCGAGGCCACAGGCGCGCACGTCGAGCACTTCGAGGCGAGGGTCGACGCATCCAGGGTATTCGAGCGGCTGAGCCATCATGACGGCTCGCTACTCCACGAGCACTTCTACGAGGGGACGACGATCAAGGAGCTCGCGGCGGAGCACGGCGTCGCGTGGGCCACGATGCGAGAGCGAATGGATAACGTGCTCGAGCGGGCGCGCATTACGGTAGACGAGGCTGCGGCGCGGTCGAGGCGCCGTCGGCGCCGGATCGCTGCCATTCCGCTGGCGCTTCTTGGCCTCGTGGCCCGCGAGGCACGCGCGCAGGTGGGGTCGTTCTGGGCGCGGTTGCTCGGATCGCTCACTCGCACTCCTGCCCATTTCATTGCCAGCCTCGGCACGGCAGCCGCGATCTTCATGGCAACGCCCCACGTTGGGTCGTGCGCAGGGGACACGGTCGCGACTCGGGGGCACAGCGCAGAAGGCCGGGTTTCCTGCGAACTCGGACGTCATTCTGGGCTCGTAAGGTCGAGACCGAAGAGTCCTACCCCGGCGGAAGCGTCGCCGAAGACCACGAGTCCACGGCGCACGTCGATCGACCCGCAGACCGAGCCGGGGCGTCGCTACGAGGAGCGCTCCCCGGCGCCCTGGTACATCGCGAACGCGCTTCGAGACGCCGAGGCGACGAAGTAGCGCTTTCTCTCAATCGCTTTTCAGTTCCGCGAATCACGACTCGCCGGCCTTGGGCGGCTTCGGTGTGGCCGCTCCCCTGCTCGCACGATGACGGGTGCTCGTTGGCTGCACCGTAGTCGCCCAAGGTCGACGAGCGCACACACGATGGAGGGACGACCATGCCACGTCGACAAACGACCCATCCGCTTCTTACAGCCCTCGGCACGCGCATCCGAGAGTTGCGCCTGGATCGACGGATGTCCCTGGCCGACCTCGCCGACACGAGCGGAGTTACGAAAGGCGCATTGTCCAGCATCGAGAATGGGCGCGTCAACGCGACGATCGAGACTTGCGCGAAGATCGCCGTGGGGCTTGGCGTCCGGGTGGAAGATGTGGCTGGCGGATTGGAGGACCTGGTGGGGAGCGCAGAAGAGAGCGGACCGAGGAGCCATGTCCAACGCGCTGGATGATGGCGGAGAATGGCAGCGCCGCGCCGCCGCGCTGGATTTCGTGTTTGCGACGGATGGGCGAGTCTACCTGCGTGGTCGCCCGAAGCGGGGCCGTCGTTGGTTCACCGGGCTGGCGCTCACGCGAAGAGAGCTCGCACGGCTCGATTATCGGCCCATTCTGGCTTGGGCAATCAGGGGAAACCTTGCGTTCGGCAGCGATGGACGGGTTTACGTGTGGTGGAGCACGATAGCAAGTACCCACGAGGGACGAGACCTGTTCGAAGGGTACGAATTGACGCATGAGGACGAGCGGCATCCAACGATCCGCACGATGGCGATCGAGGTCGAGCTCAATACCAAACGCTTGGTGGAATGCTGGACGAGGGAAAAAGCCCGACGACCGCCGAAGCGGCGCGGCGTCGGGGGTGGGCGCCGGAGTTCACCGAGGAGTTCATGATGTACGGCCACCTTCTCCGCAGGCTCCTCGAAGTGCTCGACGGCTGGTCCCAGGGTGTGCTCGCAGGAGCCGCGACGAATCCAGGACGAAAACTGGCGCATGCCATCGCGGTCGCGGACGTACTCTCGACGCTGATCCCTCTCGTGCGCCCCGAGCTGAAGTCGACGCCGGGAGCCCCGCCGGATCCTCCCGAGGTCGTCCTATGGCGGGTCCTCACCGTGCTCGAAGGGTGGGCCCTCGGGGTGCTCGCTTTGGCGGGTGACGCGCACAGGAAGACCAGGCGTGAGCGCATGGTGGCGGTCGCGGACGTGGTCCAGGTGCTCGTCGGGCTCGTGCGGCCCGAGGTGGCGGCGATGGCGGAGGACCCTTCCGATCCGTGACGGAGGCGGAGCTTCGTCGGCGGATCGCTGCGGACCTGGGCGTCTCGGTAGATTCCTGACCTATGCACCCCAGGGGTTGCGCGGGCCGCGGCGGTTGCTCGTCGCGACGCACACCAGACCTTGACGCGCCGGTATTGTATCGATGTATCCTTGCCCTCATGCGACGACGTATCCTCAGCGTTTGTGGCCTGGTGCTTCTCACGGCATGGTTCTGGGCAGGTGCCGCGCGCGCCGATGTCCTGCCGAGTCCCGAGCGCCCGGCGGACTGGGACGAGCATCCCGCGCCCACGCCCGAGGTGCCGCTCGAGGAGATGCTGGCGCGTCGGCTCTTGCCCTTGCTCGCCCTCGGGATGGCCGGAGGGACGGCGCTCGCCGCGACGCAGCGGCGGCGCGCCTTCGCCCGCGCGGGGCGGCGATGAAGCGATACCCGGACAACGGGCGCTTCGTGGTGCGCGGGGATCCGGAGGAGGTCGTCAGCGCGCGGAGGGCGCTTTGGAAGAGAGTGCTCTGGGGGCGCAAAAGGATTTTCGAGCCGGGCCCGATGGACGAATTCTGGCTCCACGGGAGCGATCGGCAATCCGGCGCGCGCGTGCTCGTTCATCCGCGGAGCTACCCGTACACCTGGACGGACGACCTCGCGACCGAGGCCGTCGCCCGGACCGTGCAATCGCTTGCGCTCCCTTACACGGTGCCCGTGCTCCACGTGGGTCCGGGCATCGTCTTCGCGGAGCCGCCGCCCGTGCGGCCCTGGCCGTCTTTGGGGATCGAGGCCGCGGCGACGTGCGCGCTCCAGACGTGTGAGGTTGCGGCGCACCTGCATGCGCGCGGGTGCGGCCCCCTGCTCTTCGGCCCGTCGCACCTGCGGCTCGTCGAGAAGGACGGGCATTGGCAGATTCGCTGGCTCGTCCCGGGGTTCGAGGCGGTCGACATGTACGAGGCGCGCGCCAAGGACCACGAACGAGAGCGCGCCCATTCGCGCTTGCTGGGGTCGAGCGCGTCCATCGAGCGCGACGTCGGGCTCATCGCTGGTTTCTTTGTCTCGCTGCTCGCCGCAGTCCCTCCGCCTGAAGAGATCCTCGATCCTGCCCCTCGCGAGGCCTTCCGGACGCTGCGCCGCATTCGCGAGGAGGGGCCCGAGGCCGCCGGAGTGAAGGACGCCGCTTCCTTGGCCGGCATCTTCGCCGTGCTCGCGCGCGTGCCCTCCACCCGTATCCAAGGGTTTCCCGTCGTGCGGGCCTTGCCCCGGGTCTTTCCAGATTGGGACATCGTCATCACCGACGGCGAGGAGCTCTTGAAACCCGGTTCGTTGCCCCGCGACGATCGGGGCTACGTAAAACTCCCCCTCGCGACCGCCTATCACCAGCGCGCGAGCCGCGCCTGGGCCCGGGGAGAGCACGAAGCGGCGCTCGCCGACGTGGAGCGAGCCCTCGAGCTCGACGACCGCGCGCCCTACCACACGACCCGCGCCGTGCTGCTCGACACCCTGCATCGCCGCGCCGAGGCGATCGCCGCGATTGCCATGGCCTTCACGATGGATGCGGAGGCCAAGGAGCGAGGGATCTGGAACAACTACGAGCGATCGGGCCGGGGGAATGCCAAGGACGTGGAGCGGGCGCGCGCGTATCTGACGCGGGGCCTGCTTGTTTTGCGCGCGGGGTCGCTCGACGAGGCCGAGGCGGATGTGCGCCGGGCCGACGAGCTCGCGCCGAGCGCGCTCTCCAAGCGAGCGCTCGCTGCGGTGGCGCGCGCTCGTGCGCGATGACATTCAGACGTGCTGACGTCGGCTCCTGCGGCAGGCGCAGGCCGCGTCTGTCTACTTCCGCCCCTGCCTCGCTTCGACCCCGGAAACAAGACGCGTCATCGTGGTCCCGAGCGCCGCCGCGAGGGCCTGGACGACGTTCAGCGACGGATTGCGCTTCCCTCGCTCGAGCAGGCTTACGTAGGTGCGATGCAGCTGGGCCCGATCTGCCAGCTCTTCCTGGGAGATCCCCACCTCGATCCGGACTTCGCGGACCACTTGCCCGAAGATCTGCTCCAGCCCGTTGCCAGTCACCTTGACGGTCGACGGTCTGCGAGTAGAGACTGGGCGTCTACAGACTATTGTCTGCAAGAAGCGCCGCCCCGAGGGACCTGGGAAATCCCCCGGGGCGACTTGGCCGCAACCCCGTTACGAGCGGAGTCGCAACCCATGTCGCGCTCGTCGCGTACGCGCAGGGGAAGACCCAGCATGCCGTGGCGGAAGCGCTCGGGTATCCGCGGGGGTACGTGGCCGCGGTCGTCGAAGGCAAGATGCACGTGACCGTCCACTTTGCGGGGCAGGTGGCCCGGACGGACGTCAACGCGCTCGCGGGTGGGCCTGCGCAGCTCGGGGTGGGGGAAGCGGCGGCGGAAGGTGCCCCGAAGGAGGCGGAGGCGCCGCCCAAGCCCCTGACCCGACCAACGCGAAGAGATGCGGAGGGCGCGCTCCAGGCCGGGGGTCTGGGGTAGAGGGGTTTTCTGGGCCACGTTTCCCGGCAAGCCGCATGTCACGAGTTCGGGACCCCCGAGTTGGAGCGCAGCCTCCTAGGACGGGACGGATGTCCAGAAACCCCCGCCAGGGGCGCCGATCGAGCCAGAACCAGACCGCCGTGTTGCGTCATCGCGCTCGTGCTCTCGGCAGAGGTTGGGCGGCGCAGCTGCCGGGATGCTCAGCAAATTGTCTTGTGCATCGCAACGTCGTGCGATACAGGGTTTGCTCATGGGCATCGCGAGCGCGCTTGCGCCCCGTCGTGTGGAGGGACGACCTGCTTGGAGGGCGGGAAGTACGAACGGCGGGCGTGTTGCGGAGCACATTGCCCGGCGTTGCGCAAGGCTCCTGGAAACCACTTGATCGGGGTTTTTTACGTGAATGCGAGCGAGCTTTCCAAGTTAGTCCTGCACGCTCTTAAGAGCTGGGCTTCTGACACTCGCATCGGGAGCATAGGAACAGTCTATGCATTTGGAAGCACCGTCAACTCAAGCGGTAAACAATTCGACCAACGAGTCAGCGATCTCGATGTGTTGATTGTCGCCCGCACAGACTTTGCCGCACATCCTGTCCGCCGCCTTGAAGTTTCCGAAAATATCCTGGCAGAAAAGCTAAAGCTTGAGATTATGCTGATGCAACTTTTGCAGCGGAAGGATGCGAGCAAACCAATCACAAGCGTAATACTTGCCGCAGAGGAGGAGGTTCGCCTAAATATCCACAAATCGACCCCGGATGGGTTCTTTACTCGATCCGTATTCTTCAACATTGAGACCGACAAGGCGGAGCCATTTTCCAGCCAATGGCTCTGGGACTTGGACAGGCCCCGCGCCCTTGGAGCACTCAATTGCATTGCCGCAGCCCAGGGGCACAGAAATGCGTTCCTGGGGGTGAGCGCCAACCGCACGATGATGGTCGAAGATTGGGACTCTAGCACAGACCCTTTGCCCAAGCCCCTCGCGCGCCTTGCTGCTCAGCTCCGTCATTGTATTAAAAATTCCAAGACCGGACAAGAGTTTGATGTAAATCGGGGCCTGGACTATTTGACAGAGTTGCTGGGACGCGATGTCGAGGAGCATCCTTCTCTGGTTGAATTACGTGATTGGCTTTCGGTGCGTCGGGGTGGCAAAGGAGATAGAACTCCCCTTACGCCGAGAAACCACCTTCTGTTCCACGAGTTACTCTACCAAGAAGCGATGAACTGGGTCCTTGACCAGTTCGAGCTTCGTAAGCCTGGACGAAAGAGTAAGAAAAAGGTGCATACGGCTGACCGGATCACGCCCACGACTGGCAGCCCCACGGCCGTGACGCTTTCCGTTGATGCAAGCGAGAAACGAGTGAACAGGTCTGACCGGGTCACGCCTAAGACTGGCGGCACAACTGTGCCCGTGAAGCTTTCCGATGAGAAAGTTGCCCCTCCACCCGTACCCGTGAAGCATCCCGCTCGCACTGAAGATAAGCGAGTGAATACTGCTGATCGCGCCGCGCCTAAGACTGGGCGAGTGCCTGCCGCGGAGCATTCTGCACGTACTGAAGACTTGGTGAATCCAGGGTTGTTCGGCAACGAAGCTGGGGAGGATGAGACGCCGGACGTACTCAACAGCTATTTTTTGGAGAAGCCCGACTTCGAGCATTTTTACTCGCCCGCTAACCGGTTCCGAGTTGTGCGCTCTCGCAAGGGCATGGGAAAATCGGCACTCTTGCGCCAAACCATGTTCAAGCGGCAGACTCTTAATAACGACGATCTTGTGCTGTATGTAAAAGGGGGTGACCTTGCGGCGTTGTCCTCCGTCGTGGGCAATTCTCCTGCTGCGCTCGTGCATGGGTGGCAGCAAAAGATTTGTACGCAAATCGCCATCGAAATCGCATCTAAGTTTCAACTGCCGATCGATGACGAGAGGCTGCCTGTCGAGGCGGCGGAGATTGCCAGCTTTCGCGGGAAGAACATCGTAAACCGCCTAATCGATCGCCTCCGCACAAAGGTGGGAGGAACGGTTGGAGAATCCAGCTCCCTAGAGCGCCGAACAGTTCGAGCCCCACCTGAATTACGCGGCCTTCGCGAAGCCGCTGCGACGTAGGATCGCCTCCAGGTTCAGCACGACGGCGTGGCGCCGCAGGTCGAAGAGGTT
>NZ_WJIE01000042.1 GCF_009649845.1 Polyangium spumosum | reverse complement strand
GCTCCTCGCGTCGAGCCTCGCGCCCCTCGTCGAGGACCTCGCCGCGGAGGGTTTCCGCCGCCTTGGTTTCCGCCACCTCGACCCCCCCGGATGCGGGGGTGGCGGAAATACGACGTCGAGCGCGGTCGGGGCGCCTCGACCCCGGGGAAGATTTTCGACGAGGGCCGCCCCATGCGCGGAGGTCCCCTCGACCCCTTGCGCGCGCCGAGCTCGCCGAGCTCGAGGCCCTCGACCCGCCCCGGCCTCCCCGCCGCCCTCGACCTCGGCGGGATCGCCCGCCTCGACCAGGACCCCCGCGGCAACGTACGACTCCGCCGAACCCCTCGGCGAGGCCCTCGCGTCGAGCCTCGCGCCGCTCGCCGAGGAGCTCGCCGCGAGCCGATTCCGCCGCCTTCATTTCCGCCACCTCGACCCCCCGGATGCGGGGGTGGCGGAAATACGACGTCGAGCGCGGTTCTGTGCTCGTCACCAGCCCGGCGAGACGATCGCAGCGCGTTTGGCAGGACGAGTGGATAACTGTTGCGGATATCCCCGCCGACCCAAACCCCGCTGAACCCCCTCGACCTCCTGCCCGTCCGCCCGTGCGCCGTCCGGCTGGAACTGCCCGCATGCCTCCCCCGAAGTAGCCGGCCGCATCTCTCTTGTCCTCGTCCCTCCACCTCACTCCTCAGCGGCGACGTGCTTCCTTGTGTCTGGGCAGTCTTAGGCCCTCGACCCCTTGCGCTCGCCCTCGACAGCCCCACCCTCCCCGTCGCCCTTGACCTCGGCGGGATCGCTCGCCGACCCCAGCGGCAACCTGTGGCTCGGGAGAGCCGCTCCGCGAACCCTGGCGTCGCCGAGGGATCCCCTGTCCACGTCGTTGCTCTTGGCCTCGTGCGACAGATCGTGTATACGTCAGCAAAGCTAACTGCAGGAAATCTAAATGGCCAAAATCCAAAGCTTTGCCGTTAAGTCGTTCTGTTGCCGATGCGGCGGATTGACTAATCATACTGTTCTCCGCGAGGAGTCACGGCACCGAACCCAGGACAAAGAGCCGGATCTATCGGTGGAATTCGCAACCGAGCAATGTCAGATTGTTGCGTGTGGCGGTTGCGATGGGCTGTCCTTCCGTCGCGTTGTCACGTGCAGTGAGGATTACGATCAGGAGACCGGAATGCCAGTGGAGACTGTCGAATGGTTTCCAAGTAAACCGGTCGCCGTGGAAAGCGAAGCCTCCTTGCCCATTAGACGATTCCCGCACTTGCCCGAAACCCCTAAGCGAATCTATCGTGAGACGGTTGGGGCATTCAACAACGAGCTCTATACTCTGGCCGCCGGTGGACTGCGGGCTGCCGTCGAAGCGATATGTCTTGACAATGGGATTACGGAGGGCCCGGTGGAGGAGGTAGATAAGTCGGGAGCCCCCGTTGTCCGTAGAAAGAGCAACCTCCAAGGTAAGATTGGCGGATTGGCCGAAGGGGAGCTGCTCACGAAGAAACATGCGGATGTGCTTCATGCACATAGATACATGGGAAACGAAGCTCTTCATGAGCTGGAGATGCCCGATCCCGACGATCTCAAAGAGGCGATCGAGATCCTCGAACATACCTTCACGACGATTTACGAATTGAAGCATCGCGGAGATGCACTGAAACTAGGCCGATCGTAGTCCACGCTGCTTGGGGCTCCTGAGCGCATCGACTCCCTCCATTCAGTGCGCCCGCCCTGGGACATCCTCCGTGGACCGCGCAGAGTAGCCCTGGGCGTGAGATGTCACCTACTCGCTTCGTTCGTGCCTTGCGTCCGATCCAAGACTGTGCGAACCGGGCAAAGGACATTCCCAACGCCAACCCACCTCACGATCGGCCATGGCTCTCCGTTTCCGCAAGAGCATCAAGATCCCCGGAGGCTTCCGCGTCAACCTGAGCTCCCGCGGCATCGGCGCATCCTGGGGCGTCCCTGGCTTCCGAGTCAGCACCGGCCCCTCCGGCTCCCGCGCCCACTTCGGCCTCCCCGGCACCGGCCTCCACTCGAGCCAGAACCTCGGCGCCGGCCAACGCGTCGGCTCCTCGGCCGACGCGCAGTACCAACAGATGCTCGCGGTCCAGCACGGCCCGAGCCGCGCCGCCTACTTCGACCCGAACCGCCACGAGGTCGAGCTCCACGAGCAGCACATCCGCGCCCTGACCACGCTTCACCACGAGGGGTGGTCCCCCTGGGACTGGCACCGCGTCGCCGCATCGCCCCCGCCCCCGCAGCCGTACCGACAGAACCACCGCGAAGCCGCCGCCCTCCAGGCCCTACAGGCGCACCGCCCCGGCGTCCTCGGGAAGCTCACCGGAGCCGATCGCCGCCTCGAAGAGCTCCAGCTAGCCGTCCACGTCGCCCGCGCCCAGGATGAGCAGGAGTACGGCGCCCATTACGCCGCGTACATGAACGAGGTCGATCGCTGGAAATGGTTTCAGCGCGCCGCGCAAGGCGTCCTTTCCGGCGATCCGGAAGCCTGCCAGGCGGTCCTCGACTTCCTCGGCCCCTTCCAAGCCTTCCAGCAGCTCGGATCCTCGCTGAACGTATGCATCACCCGCCCGTGGTGCGTCGAGGCATGGCTCACCGCGAACAACCAGAGCGTCCTCCCCGCGGAGTCCCTGTCCTTGACGTCGACGGGCAAGGTGTCTCAAAAATCGATGCCCACCCAGCGTTATTGGGCGATCTACCAGGACCACGTGTGTAGCGCAGCGCTTCGCATCGCCCGCGAGGTCTTCGCCCTGCTCCCGATCCCCGTGGCCCTCGTCCACGTCGCCTACCCATGGACGAACACCCAGACAGGCAAGCCCGACCGCTATCCAATCCTGTCCGTCGCCTTCGATCGGGAGACCCTCTTCGCCCTGAAGCTCGACAGCATCGACCCGTCCGATTCCATGGCGAACTTTGAGCACCGCATGACGTACAAGAAAAATTCGGGCTTTGATCCCGTCGAAGTGCTCACCCCGGACGAGATCGAGCAGAACCAGGCTTGACGCACGCCCCCAGTTCTGGGTCCCAGGCAGGACAAACCACCATGAAACAAGCTCGCCCCAAGTATCAGGTTTTCGTCAGCTCGACCTACCGCGACTTACACGATGCGCGGGAACGTGTCACGTGGGCTATATTGAATGCACGTCATATTCCCGCCGGCATGGAGAATTTCACAGCGACTAACGATCGAGGCTGGGAAACCATTAGAAGAGTCATCGATCTGACTGACTACTATGTCGTCATTCTTGCGGGCGCTTACGGAAGTATCGACGAGACGACGGGCATTAGTTGGACCCAACGAGAGTATGAGTATGCCCTCGAACGAGGGATTCCTGTGCTCGGTTTTATCCGTGCCGATACTCACATCACCCAGGCTGACGTTGAGAAAGACGCAGCCAAGCAAGCGAAATTGATTACATTTAAAGCAAGGCTTAAGAAGCAACACCTAGTCCAAGAGTGGACGGATGCGGAAGATCTTGCGCGCAAAGTGGTTGAGGCTCTCAGAAACCACATTCACGATGACGAGGATAGACGGTGTCCGCGGCCTGGCTGGTACCGCGGAGATTCGATTGATTTTTCTTCGACAGTGGCTGATGAACTCGCCAGATTATCGGCGGAGAATGAGGCCTTGAGACGACAAGTCGAGGAGGTGAAGGGAGGTAAACGCGTTTGTCTGGAACTCACCGATGCTTATGATAATGTATTTGTCGACAGTTCCGAGGTCGCGTACGAGGTGCCCAAATATGTGCTTAACCGGGAATCGGCGGCAATTGTTGATGCGGTAACAGGCGTTGTAAGTTCGAGCCACAGTGAGTATGAGCGGTTTCTGGATAGGGCTAACCGCTCTATGACTTTCCATGCCAGAGTGCGAAACACAGGCAATAAGCCAGCGAAAGAGGTGACCGTCGATCTTGAGTTTGAAGGTTGTGAGCAGGTGAATTTGGTTGGATACGAGGCTCCAAGTGTGCCTGAGCACCTCAGGGGTATAGCCCCCAGGTGGAAAATGGACACGGCGAGACACGTCTATATCGACCGAACTTTTGGCCGTGGCGGAAAAGTGTGTGTCCGACAACGAGTCAAGAACATTGCGCCCGGTGTCGCTGAAGACCTGGTGTATTTTCTGGTGCGCGCCGAGGCCATGGATGCAAATGGCTGGTCTGTCACCTGCTCCTACTCCATTACAGACGCCGATGGGGCCCGCACGAAAGGGTCGTTTCTACTAGTGACACAGTTTAAGACACAAGAAGCTCTTTCCGAAGAGCAAGTAGCGGCACGGTTCAAGTAGTCCCTTTACGAGCTTTGCAACCGCGTCCGCCTCGACGGGGCGCTGGTAGGCTTACGATCTCGCTCGCCCGGGAGCCGGCTCGATCGCCTGGATCAACGGATCCGGCTCCCCCTCGGACCCCTCGTCCCCGTCATGCTCGCCGAGTTTCACGCGCCGCCCTCTTGCGGCCCGACGCGCACCACCGCCGCGTGCTCATACACCCGCTCCGCGGTACCGCCCCCGTAAAACTTCGCCATCTCCCGCTTGGGAAGCCACGTCGTGAAGATCGTCCGGAGCTCGGGCCGCTTGTGCCGGTAATCGACCACCTCTCGCGTCCCGGCGATCCTGTCTGGAATCCACCCCGAGCCCACGGGCGCACCATCGAGCTCGTCCCCGACGTCATCGAATACCAGCACCGTCGCCCGCTTCGCCTCGCGCCGCGTCTCGACGGCCTCGGGACTCTCCCCGCGCACGTCCCGCACCGCGACGAACCGCGCCCCTCGCGCGATCCTCACCTGCTCCGCGAGCCGATCCGACGCGAACCGCGGCCGCTCCCCCGGCCGCGCCGCGGGCCCGCTCCCGAGCGCCGCCATTCGCGCGTCCTCGGGCAGCGCGTCGAGCGCGCCCAGCTCGATCACGCGCCGGAGCATCACGCACGCCGCCGACGTCTTCCCGACCTGGGGCTTGGGCCCGAGCAGGACCACGTTCCGGCCCGCCTCCATGGCCTCGATGAGCTCCCGCCGAACCCGTGGCCAGTCCTGGATCCGCTTGTGCTTCAGCCGCTCGGCCGCCTCATCCTCCCCGGGGATCGCCCACGTGAACCGCGGCGGGATCGACCGCAGCGCCGGAAGCAGCTCCCGCTGATACTTCGCCCGGACCTCGTCCTCCACGCACCCCGCACACACGCCCGGCAGGCGCGTCGTCCGCCCGCAGTCATTCGCGCACGCGTACACCCCGAGGGGCGGCCCTGCAAAACTGGCCAAGGTCTCCGCCACCGATTGAAAGCCACCGCGCCTCATAAGTATCCACCTCCGGGCGAAGCCATCAAATCGTCCGAATCGAAGAGCCCGGGAGGAGCCTCCTTGTCGCAGGCATCCCCGAGCGGCTGCAATCCCACGGCCCGACGAGGACCGGCGCCCGCCGTCCGCCGGTCCTCGGTCTTCCCCTGCTTCCAGGCGAACTTGATCCCCCTGCGGATCCAATTCTCCCAGGCAGCCCCCCAATCCGCCCAGCGCTGATCCTTTGCCCTCGCCAGACCGCAAAACGTGGCGATCTCGTGATCCACGTCCGCGTCGGTCCACGAGAGACCGGCCTTTTCGGCTTGAGCCAGCGCCCATTGCCGCATCCTCGGCGAGGGAGCCCAGCCATCCGGCATCGGCAAGAGCGGCTTTCGCCGTTTCGGCGCCTCGCCCCCGTCGCTCGCCGAGGCGATCCCCACGAGCCCAACCTGGTACGGCCCGGCCTCGCCCCGCGCCGCGCCTCGAGCCCGCCTCTTCGAGCTCCGCGCTTTCGTCGCCTCTCTCTCTGGATCTCTTTCTGGATCTTTCTGATCGTGATCCAGAGAGAGAGCTTCGGGTCCGCCGCGCGGACCGCCGCCGTCCGCCACGCGGACCCCTGGAGAGCCCCAGCCGTCCGCGGCGCGGACCTCGGCGAGGCTCGACCCGTCCGCGGCGCGGACCTCGGCGCCCACCGCCACCCGTCCGCCGGGCGGACCCCCGCCGTCCGCGGCGCGGACCTCGGCGCCCTCTGCCACCGGTCCGCCGGGCGGACCCATGCCGTCCGCGGCGCGGACCTCAGCGAGGCTCGACCCGTCCGCCACGCGGACGCCTCCCTTCCGCGGACGGGTCCGCCGAGCAGACGGCGATTCCTCGGGCGACCGATCGAGCGCCTCGACGTCGATCCGGTACAGGTTCGAGGCCCTCGCGCCGCGCGGAGCCTCGACAACCAGCACGCCCGCGCGTCGCAGGAACGGCACCACTTCCGCGACAACCGACCGCGTTGTCCCTGCGTCATCGGCGATCGTGTCGTATCCGGAGAACGCCTCCCCGTCCGCGTTCAGCCGCGAGGCTATCGCCTGGAGAATGGCCTTTTCCGCGAGACGCAGATCCGGCCGCCTTGAATCACGGATCGCACGAGAGGCGACTTCGGCAGGGCTTGCCATCATTCACCGTCGAAGAGCCCGAGTTGGTTCGCCTTGCGCACGTGTCGCGCGTCGGTGGTTTGGGTGCGGATCGCCTCCCGTGCTCGCGCCGCGATCCTCGGATCGATCTCGCTCCCGAGGAACCGCATCCCGAGCCGCCGCGCGGCAACCCCCGTCGAGCCGCCCCCCGTGAAGAAATCGACGACCAGGCCCCCGGGCGGAGCGACGACCGAAAGGCACCGCTCGATCACCTCGGGAGGCTTGGCCGTTTGGTGATTCCGCGCCTCATGGTGGAGCCGCGAGCAGTTCACAACGTCCCCCGTGCTCGCATCGTGAAAGACGCCGGTCCCCTTGACGAAGTGGAGGACGACCTCGTGTTGACGCCGGAACCCGGCCCCGAGGGCCGGCGCTCCCTTGTCCCAGACGATCATCCCTTGCCAGCGCAGCCCGCTCGACTCGAGGGCCGGCGCGAGGAGCGGAACCATGCGCCAATCGCAGAAGACGCCGAGGCTCCCGCCCTCGAGCAGGATCCGGAACGCTTGAACCGCGACGCAACGGAGGAGCCACACGATCCCCGCGGATCCCATGTTGTCATTGATGAACCAGCCCATGGCCTTCACGCTTTGATGCCGGATCATGCCGCGGGACTGGCGCTTGGCGGACTCCGTGTACCCGCCCGAGCAGTAGGGCGGATCGGTCCAAACCGCATGCGCGCACGCGTCCGGGAGCGTTTCGGCGAAGTCGAGCGCATCAGCCGTGGCGACGTGCCACCCGGCCGAGCCTGTGATCACTTCGTCCGGCGAGCCCTCGCGGCCGAGCGCGAGCACATCGGGATCCGGCGCCTTCGGTCGAGCGACCATGGCAGATCGGTATCAGCCGCCAACCCTGGAAAGCAAGGCGAACGTAACGCTATATAGGAAAGATAATGTCCTAGCTTGCCTAGCGATCGGACAATATCCGTCCTATGCCATCGGAACGAATGCGGATGGCTTCAACCATCCAGCGTGGCGAGAATTCAGGCCGCGATTTCGGAGAGCGAACCCACCAATTCGGGGATTGGCAATGTTTCGAATCCCGCTGGGGACGCCATCCATACTGCTGAGCCCTGTCTTCCCCGTGACGCGGTAACGCCGTCCTTCCGGGGTCTCCACAGGGCTCATCGTCAACGGGCCGACGAGCAGTCTCTCCAAGGCTCGCCGGGCGTCCTCGGGCCGCTTCTCGGTCAACCCTCGAAGGTCTTCGAGGCGCTTCTTGGCGTCCTTCTCCAGGCGACGGACCTCCAGGTCGAGAACCTGGGGTGCGGTCTTGAGGATCGCGATGCGGCCGTTGAGAGCTGAGAGCCGCTGCTCCCTCTCCGTGATCATCCGGAGGACGGTCTCGGGCTTGTCGTCGGTCGCCACGAGAGCTGCCCCGAGACGGTCAAGCTCCGTCTTCACCTTGCGAGCTTGGGCTTCCAGCTCCGCCACCTCGTCTCCATTCCCCTCGGACCGGACCTTGAGCCGCGCGCGGACCTCACGGAGGACCATCGAGATGACCTCCTCGGTGAGGATCTTGCGCTCGACGTACGAGAGGACGGCTGCGTCCACGGCCTCGACGGGGCGACGGAGGCTGTTCGAGCACGTCTTCTTCTCGCGGTAGTTCGAGCAGATGTAGACGCGGGTGGGCTCGACGCCAGCCTTGCCCGGGATCACCTGCAACCTGCCGCCGCAGACGCCACACCGGGAGAGCCCGCTCAAGAGGTACTTCGGTGGCGCTCCACTGTTGCGGGTCCGGCCGAAGCTCGTCTTCTTCACCTTCCGAGCTTGAACTCGGTTCCAAAGCTCGTCGTCGACGATCCTCATGTGCGGCATCTCGACACGGGTCCACTCGTGTTCCGGCCGAGGAACACGGACCTTGGTCCCGCCTCGGTACGCCTTCTCGGCCCGGCCCCACGTGAGGATTCCGATGTACGTCTCCCGCTCGGTCATCGGGAGCAGGGCTGACTGCGCCCATCCCCTTCCACGGGGAGACGGGACGCCGCGCGCGTTCAAGTCCTTGGCGATGCTCTTGAGTCCTTCGCCGTCCGCGTATCGCGTGAAGATTTCCCGGACGATCTTCGCTTCGTCCTCGTTGATGGCGTACTCGACTCGCAGACGGCGCTCCCCGTCCTTCACCTCGACATTGGAGTAGCCGTACGTCTTGCCGCCGGTCACCAAGCCCTTGCGGGCCTTGACCGAATGGTTCTCCCTCGTCCTCTGGCTGATCTTCTCCCGCTCCAGCTCCGAGGCGAACGACCGGACGCTCACCATGAATTTGTCGATGGCGCCGTCGACCCGCACTTCCTCATCGCTGAAGTAGTAGAAGAGCCGGGCGCCTGAATCGAGCAAGTCTTGAATGAGGAGCGACGTCCTGTTGGTATCGCCCCCAAGCCTCGACTCGTCGCGAACCACAACGACGTCGAACGCCTTCTTCTCGGCGGCGTTCAGCATCGAGAACAAGCCGGGGCGCTTCTTGAACTCGGCGCGAGAGACTGCGTCGTCGACGAACACGTGGGCAGGGTCCAAGGACCAACCCTTGCGTTCGATGTACCGACGACCCTCGCCCGTCTGAACCTCGATGGAATCCGCCTGGTGTTCTTCCGTCGACCGCCTGACGTAAAGCGCCGCTCTCATGGGTGTTG
Organism: Polyangium spumosum; assembly: GCF_009649845.1. Classification (NCBI taxonomy): domain Bacteria; kingdom Pseudomonadati; phylum Myxococcota; order Polyangiales; family Polyangiaceae; genus Polyangium; species Polyangium spumosum. The sequence continues at coordinate 2,956 of NZ_WJIE01000042.1, read as the reverse complement.
ACTCTAATAGCATAGGAGATCCCCCGGCTCTGCCGGGGAGGCAGCCGAAGTTTGACATTTCCGGGAGTCTGAAGGCGGTACCCCCTTCGTGAGCCGCTCAAAGCAACACGAAAGGGGTTCCCGTGGACGAGTACAACAGTCTCAACCATACGAAGTGGGAGTGCAAGTACCACGTCGTGTTCATCCCGAAATGTCGGAGAAAGGTGCTGTACGGAGAGCTTCGCCGGTTCCTCGGTCCGCTCTTCCGGACGCTTACGGAGCAGAAGGAGAGCCGGGTCGAGGAGGGGCACCTCATGCCGGACCACGTTCACATGATGCTGTCGATCCCGCCGAAGTACGCGGTGTCGCAGGTCGTCGGGTACATCAAGGGCAAGAGCGCGATCCACATCGCGCGGACATTCCTCGAGCGGAAGCGGAACTTCGTGGGCCAGCACTTTGGGGCACGAGGATACTTCGTCTCGACCGTAGGACGAGACGAAGCCGTGATCCGTGAGTACATCCGGAATCAGGAGGCAGAAGACCGGCGGGTCGAGCAGCTCCGCCTCCTGTAGAATCGAGCGCCACCTTCAGGTGGCTCCCAAGGCCGCTCGTGAGCGGCCCATCACCCAGCCGCTTTGAGCGGCTCACATATCGAAACCCCCCGGCTTTGCCGGGGGATCGTTAGTCGTCTTCCCCCGTGCTGGGAAGCGTTTTTGGGTTCGTCTCGGTACTTTTGGGGGTTGGTCGCGGGGCGAGAAGGTCTGCCAGGATCATGTCCGCGAGCGCCTGGACGAACGGGCGGAGATCGTCGGCGACAGGCAGATCGCCGACCTCATCCCCTCCCTGGGGGACGGCCTTCGTCGTCTCGTCTCTCGGTCGCCGGGTGCGGGCCACCAACAGCGTTACACCGATCGATCGCGGATCCTCCGAGATTTTTCACGCCGACCCTCGGGAGCAGCTTGACAGGCGTCCGGTCATCCAATCCAGTCTGGCCGGTTCGTCCTCCCCGTACATGGGGAGGACAAACGAAAGTGCCCCCGGAAGAGCTGCAATCTCCGCCGGGGGCGATGGCCGACAACCCCTTGGACGGGAGCACCAGCCGATGCCTGATCTACACCGCGCACACGGGAACATCCACATCGATCTCAGGCGGATGACGTGACGCCGCCCCGCAGGAATGCGGGGCTCCCCAACGACGACGAACTGAGCGACCTTCAACGGGTCGCTATGGGGGTTCTTTGTCGTTTGGGTGTGCCCCGGGAAATTTGCGGACGATCTCGTGCAACAAATCATGCTCGACCTTGTGATCGCCTTTCGGCAGGGGCGTATCCGAGACCCACCGAATCGGACCATCCTTCGAGGGTGGGTCGGAGTCGTCGCTGCCCGCCAAGCCTACTGGCATCGTCGGAAGGCCCGCCGGGACGCCGCCCTCTTCGTGGACCGCGACGTCGACCAGCTCCCCGGTCCCCATCCCGACCCGCACCTGGAGGCGAGGGAGGAGCTGCGGCGTGTCGAGCGGAGGCTCCGGCCGAAGCAGCTCGACCGCCTTCTCGCCGACGTCTCCGGTGACGATCCGGGCGTGGGCCGGTCGGCGATCTGCGCGTACAGGAAGAAGGCCCGGGGCCGACGACGCTGACCCCACCCTCGGCACGGGCCACTGGGCGAGGCGTTCGTCCTCCTGTACAGTGGCCGGGCCATGACCGGCCAGCTCAACGTCAACATCAACCTCGGCTTCGACAAGCTCTTCGAGATGGTCGCAAGCTATCTCGGGCCCGGGATCATCCGCCGGAAATCCGTTGAGGAAAACAAGGCGAGGCTCTCCGCGGCTCATACGGATATCGACGTACAGAAGCTCGGCGTCACGGCCGAGTACGAGGAGAAGAAGGCTCGGCTGCTGGCCGAGCGCGACTACCGACAGTTCGAGGCACAACTACGTGCCAAGGAACTGCCACCGGCCGTCGATGTGGAGATCATCGACGACGTGCCAATCATCTGGGACCCTGAGCCTGTCGTTCTCGACCATCAACGGAGGCCGTTCGAGTTTGTCGAGCAGCGGAGGCTCAGAAACCTACAGCAGGTGGTGAATGAGACGGCGAACAACCTCAAGGCCCTACCTGCGCACGAGGAGGTTTCAGAGCAAGGCCCGGACCCAGATTGGGCTGCAAGGTTCTTCGACTGTGCGCAGGACGTGTCGAACGAGGATATGCAAAAGCTTTGGGGCAAGCTCTTGGCGGGGGAGATAGCCCAACCTGGAAAATATTCACTCCGGACCTTGGACGTATTGAGGAACCTCACCTCGACGGAGGCACAACTCTTTCATCGCTACATCACCTTCTGCTCGAACATCGGCCAAATTCTCCTGCCCGATGACGAGGAATTTGTTAAGGCATGCAGTGTCAGGCTGAGTGACACAGCGCAGCTTGTCGAATGTGGCCTTCTTCATCCGGGGAAGGAGGCTATGTTCGGATTTCAACCCGTAGATGTTCGGTTCCCCTTCCGTGCCAAGGTGCTGCGGATTCACGGTCCCACCACACGAAAGCTCTGGGGCGGGACTGTTTTCGATGTCACAGGAGCGGGACGCGACTTGGCAAATATCAGCCTGCCCCCTGTCGACGAAACTTACCTCGCAGCGTTACGTGCATCAGCGCTGCGCCACAAGCTAGCGTCAGAGGTTACCGACGCATCCCCGCCCACTCCTGAGCCGTCGGAGCAGCAGGGGAAGTCCTCGTCCTGAGCCCACGCGCAGCACTGAGGAGAGCCCGGCCCGCCCAGGTGAAGGGATGAGCCGGGCTCTCGTCGGTTGTCGCGCCGGTCAGTCGATATCGTCGATCGTGATCACACCGTCCTTGTTGTTCTGCCTCCCTCGGAACGGGACAAACCTAACCGCCGTGCTACACCCGGTCGAGGACAAACCGTTCATGTCGAAGCGAACCCGCAGGAACCATACGAGCGAGCAGAAGGCTGCGCTGCTGAAGCG
>NZ_WJIE01000041.1 GCF_009649845.1 Polyangium spumosum | reverse complement strand
AACCTCTTCGACCTGCGGCGCCACGCCGTCGTGCTGAACCTGGAGGCGATCCTACGTCGCAGCGGCTTCGCGAAGGCCGCGTAATTCAGGTGGGGCTCGAACTGTTCGGCGCTCTAGGGGTTTTCTCTTCAGCAGTCACTTTTGTTTGGTCTCCGGCATGGCACTTGCTTGTGCGCCAAACCCACTGGATTCATGACGACGCCAAGACGCTCACGTCCAACCTCAGCGCCAGGGGCATGTGCTTTGGGCGTCCCGCATGGTTGGATAGTACACGAACGGATGTACCACTGTCCAGCGGGTTGTTCCGCTTCACATGCCCCGCCATCCGTTGCACCGCATGCACCGGCACCCCCGACCGCAACCACGCCGTGATCTACCCCGGACCCCCTTGACCCCGCCGACAAACCCGTGCAAGCCTTCCAACCGTCCCCATGCGCCTGCACGTCTCCGCCGACATCCCGCTCAGCGAGCCCAACGCCTCCTCCGGCCTCGTCACCTGGTTCTCCATCGACATCCTCCCCCACGACGACGCCCCCAACCCCGCCCGCATCGGCCACGCGCGCGTCGCCCGCATCCACATCAGCAGCGCCCTCGACCTCAACGTCCCCCTCCTCGACGTGCTCGACGCCGACAGCGGCGAGCTCGAGGCGCTCCACGACATCTTCTTCGAGAACGACTGGCCCAAGGACGAATACCTGGAGGGCGGCGGCAACGACGCTCTCTACATCAGCGAGCTCGTCATCGACCCCGCGTACGAGGGCCGCAACATCGACCTCGCCCTCGTGCGCCGGCTCTGCGACACCCTGGCGCAAGGCTGCACCGTCGCCATCCTCCCGTATGCCTCCCAGCGCGACATCGACCACTGGACGCCGCTCGGGTTCGAGGTCACCCCGCCCGGCGGAGCCGAGGGCTACCTGCATCTCCTGCTGGAGACCCGTACGGCGCGCATGGACGATCCGGATCAGCCGGGGGTGTTCAAGGTCCTGCCGAGCGCGTCGCCCAAGGAGGCCGGACGGCATCACGAAACGACACACCTTCCTCGCCTGCGGACTCGCTCATCCTGACGCCGTGTACGCCATGCGGTTCGCACCTCGTTGCCGACCGGCCCCCGCTCCACGATGACATCGACCTGCATCTCCTGCTGGGGATCCGGACGGGCCGAGGAAGGGACACCCCGGTTCCCGGGTCATGGCAACAGGTTGCTGGCGTTCCCGGAGATCACTGTCCCGGTGCCCCAGGTCCCCCACCACGCCCGACCATAGGGGTTGGTGATGTGAATTGCGTTTCCACTGACAACACCAAGCGTGGGGGCGGCGTGGAACATCACCCCGTGGCCGTACACAGCCATCGTGTTTCCCGTCACGGTTATGTATTTGGCTGCGTCGACCAGCACCGCGTTTGATGGAGAAGCCTTGCTGGTGCGATCGATCGAGCAACCGGATATCGTGGCTGAAGCGTTCGCCGACCGCATCCATATGGTGGCACCGCCGTTCGTTTGGAACTGCGTGCCGGAAACGGTGACCGTTGACGAGTCGTAGGCGACCATCCCATAGTAATGCACAAACACCGTGCTCGCGCCCATCGACACACGGGCGTTGCCTCTCACATTGACCCCGGTGACGCAAGCGTCAGCCTGTAGGTTCGAGATCGACGCGATCGAGCCCCCTGGCGTGGCCGCGTTGGTCGAGTCGGTAAACTCGACCCCGACATCGGCCTGAAACACGGAGATATTCGATGCATTGAGGTAATCGTTCCTGGCGAAGACGAAGCCGTAGGAGCCGGATACGATCCCGCCGTTGTTCCAGACGTGCACATTCTCCACCCGCGACACGTCCAGCGTTTGCCCTAGATGCACGCCGATTCGCGGCTGCACCATGAACACGTTGGAGACGTGAATGCGCCCCACGTTGTCCGTGTCGGCGCCGAGAATGCCATAAAACGGCGAGGTGAGCTTCACGTTTCGAATATCGACGCCCACGCCCGTGACGCGGAGCGCGGCGCCTGACGCCTGCTGTGTCGAAAAGTAGAGTTGTATGCCATTGATGGACGTCCGTTCCTGCAGCACGATCGCGTCCGAGTTCATTCCAGCGGGGAAGTTGAGCCTCGGCAGGGAGTCGTAGTTCGGCGGCCCGTTCACTCCGACGCCTCCGCTCTGCGTGCCGACGAGCGACACGGCGACAGGGACGGTAAGCTTCTGGGTGATTTTGTATTGACCGCTGGGCACGAAGACGGGGATGTTGCCGTTCAGGGTCGAGCAGGTCATCGCGTCTTTGAACGCCTGCGTCGAGTCGGCGACGCCTGCAGGATCTGCGCCCGCCATGACCACGTCACAAACCTTGGCAGAGGACGGCGCCGCCACGAACGCCAGTTCGGCGGCCGCCGTGTGCTCACTCTCGTCGACGACGTCGTCGTTGACGGTGACACCGGTGACGCAAGACGCAAGCATGAGAACCCAGATCGCTGCCGATGAAACCCTGGCTGTTTTACTCATGATGGACTCCTCGATTGAGGGGAAATGTCCCGTCCCCTGTTGAATATGCCGTTGCAGCGGCGGCTCGGACGAACCTTTCCACCACCTCTGGCAAGGCGTATGCCTTCGGAAAGCTGCGCTCGACCGTCAACCAAGCGGTTGAGCTGCTCAGGAGCGCGAACAGAGAAGGCTGTGCCCCCTCGTCGCCATCCTCCTCCCCGCCTCCTCCAAATCCTCCTTCAGATGATGCACATACCGCTGCGTCGTCGCCAAATTCTTATGCCCCGCCATCCTCTGCACCACATGTACCGGCACCCCCGCCCGTAACCACGACGTAATCGCATAATGACGCAGGCAATACACCGACCACCCCTCCAGCCCCACCCGATCCCTCACCCTCTCGAACGCCTGCACCAACCCCGACTGCCCCCACGGCTTCCCCCGCGCCGTCATCGCCACGAGCTCCTCCCGCGCCCCCGTCTCCACCGGCGCGAGCAACCTCCCGAGCTCCGGCGTCACCGGCACCTCCCGCTGCCCCGTCTTCGGCGTATGCGTCTCCCCGAACGACCGCCCCTCCCGCACGCTCACGAACCCGCCGGCGACCGCCTCCCCCTCCCACCGGAGCCGCACATCCCGCCGCCGTAACCCCCGCACCTCATTCGGCCGCAGCCCTGCATACGCCATCAACCCGAACGCCAACCGCTGCCCCGCGCTCGCCGCCGCGAGGATCCGCTCGACCTCTTCGTCGGTCGGAATCTCCAGAATGCACTGCCCGATCGGCTTGAGCCGCGGCAACCCCTCCGGCACACGCGCGATGTACCCGCGCGCCTTCGCGAACTTCAGCACCGACCGGAGCACGATCTGCGTATTGTTCCGCGTCGACTGCGACAGCTCGCGCTTCGACAGCTCGAGGTCGAGCTCCCCGGCCGCGACGCCGTCCACCTCGTCGACCCCACGCCCGCCGAATCTCGGAACCAGCGTCGCGTCGAGCACCCCCTCGTACCCCTTGCGCGACGTCACCTTCAGCTCGGTGATCATGAACGTCGCCTTGAACTCGTCCACCACCTCGGCGAACGACTTCCTCGAAGGCACCGGCGCCGCCGCATCCCCCGCCGCCACGTAAGGCTCGCCGTGCTGCGCAATGGTGATGAGGTATCGCTTCTCCTCCGCGCGCGCCGCCACGAGCGTCTGGACCTGGGCGTCCTTGCGCAGCCGCCCGCGCGACCCGTCCTTCTTCCGGAACCGGATATCAATGAACAACCGCGGCTCCCCTCGCCGCATCACCTTACGCAACGCCATGGCCAGCCTCCTTTCCGTCCTTCCCTCATTCCAATCGAGACGCTCACGGCGCCCCCCACGCATCCGAGAACCTCACGCGCCACAGGCGCCCGAACTTGCGCGCGCGCACGCCGTCGACCATCGCCTCGGTCCCGCCGTCGGCCGCGCGCGTGGCGCGGCGCTCGAGCGTCTTGCGGAGCTGCGCCGCGTTCAGCCCGAGATGTGCCGCCGCCCGGTCCAGCGACACCCACGGCGCGCCGCGCTCGGCCTCCTTCTGCTTTGCAGACATGCCGATACCCTCCTCGACGCGCGCAAGGGGGCTCGAGCTCTCGGCGAGCGACCCCTCCCCCAGCGTCGGCTCCCCGGAATGTACGGGATGTCAGCGCCGACTTTCAAGCCATTTCGCGAATAAAATCGTCACGTTGCGGTCGACGATCGAATTCCCGAGGTTTGAAAGGAGATCCTGAACGCACCCCCTTGTTTCGCCGCGTGGCGATCCGAGGACCGCCGAGAAATCGAACGAGATTTCGCATGCTCGCCGAGCCCCTTTCGCGCAAGTGCCGCGAACCCTCGCGCTCGCCCCCTGCCGCCGAGCAAATCCTCGGCTGATTTCTCGGAACTCCTCGGGACCGACCCCTTGAAATGAAGGCCCAAATCTCGGGAGCCGTCGAAATCCGCTTCTCCGGCTCGGAAAACGGACCGCTCGAGCGCGCGGCGCCCCCGACCGAACGTACCTCCACCGTGCGATTTCGTACACGACGACGCCCCCATTGGCGTCCTCGTGCCCCGCTCGTCGCGCCTCTCGTCGCGCAGCTCGACGTCGCCGAGCTCGAGCAGCCTCACGCGACCCTCCCCGAAGCGGGCCTCTCGGCCCCGCCGCGGCTCAAGCTCGGGCCGTTTCTCGGACGAGCCTCGGAAATCCCGCGGATTTTCTCGGAACTGTCTCGCGCTCCCGACACACGAGCGAGGGGGTACGTGTTCGACGCTCCGGGGCGAACTCGCTCCGCGCACGTTCGCCGATCCCCCGCGACGCTGAAAGTGCGGGTTTCAGGCTGTCTCCGAGGGGGGCGTTCCTCAATACGAACAGCGCCTCGTCCACGAGGGTCCAGAATGGAAAACCCTCGCCAGCATCAAATCCGAGGGATGCGAGGCGAGCCGCCCCACCGTCTGGAGCGCATGCCCCCTCGGATGGGTTCGATGGGTTCAATACAAAGAACCTGACATGGCCACTTGAGTGCTGGATCGACGCGAGCAGCCTCGCCGACGACCACCCAAACATGCCGCGCCGCCTCCCCCGAGCGGGGGTCTTCGGTGCCCCACGAGAGGACACCGGATCCTCTTCAAAACGCGCTGATCTGGCGCAGCCAAGCACCACATCGTTCGTGCTCAAAGCATTGGACAAACCGCACGCGTGGGCCCACGCACAACCTTGTCGTTGCAACAACTCGAAGAGTCGGGCATCCTCCAGGCTAAGGGGATTATGAACGACGCAGAGCCCACTGCGCTCGACGGGCAGTCGTCCGCCGTCGAGCCGGATCCGCGCAACGCGCCTGTCGCCGAGCTCCGAAGCTGGCAGCAGATCATCGACCTGTACGGGGGCGAGTGCTGCTATCAGCTCACCGCGCTATGCGGCAAGACCTTTCGATATACGGCCCGGTCTGAGAACCTCTACTTCTCGGGCCCGGCGCGAAAGCCCCGCGGGAAAAGGAGGTCCAAGCCATGATCCAGGCCGAACCCACCGCGCTGCCAGACGAGCCGGCCGACCTCGGCGGTCATCCCCTATTCCCTCGGCCGGAAACCGAGGTGGGGCCCGATCCGCGAAGATTCGATCTCATCCAGATCGTCCGCATCCTTCCGGACAAGACGCGAGAGGTCTGCCCGACCGCGTGGAAGGGATCCGAGCTGCGGAGCTGGCAGCAGATCGTCGACATGTACGGGGGTGAGTGCTGGTATCAGCTCAATGCGATGTGCGGAAAAACGCATCGATATTCAGCCAAGTCCGAGTTGCTCTACTTCGCCGGCCCGGCGCGGAAGCCCTTCGTCCAGGAGCCGCAGGCGCCCCGACCGACGCCCGCACCAGCGCCTCCCATCAACCCGACTGCGACGCCACCCTACTACTATCCCCCGCCTGCGCCCGCGCCGACACCGGCTCCGATGACTCCGATGATGGGGGCGGAGTTCCTCACGCTGCTCCGGGTCATCCTCGAAACCAGCGCCAATACGCAGGCCGCACTCATGCGCTCGATCGTCGAAACGTCGAAGCAGCCGCAATCCAACCCGGCGCTGGAAGTCGTGCGCGACATGATCGTGCCGCTCCTCGACCGCCAGCAGCAGCCGCAATCCAACTCGACGCTCGAAGTCGTGCGCGAGATCGTGCCGCTGCTCCGCGGAAACGACGCCGGCAAGCCGAGCGGCGGGGCCGGGTACGAGCGAGGGATGGAGCGCGGGATCGAGATCGCGAAGAACCTCGGTGGTGGCAATGGCGGCGGGGGAGACGAGTTCGGCGAGATCGCCAAGCTCCTCACCCTCGTAAAGACCGCGACCGCTGCGAATACGCCGCCGCCGCCGCCGCCTCCCCCGCCGAATCCGTGGCCGACGGCGCCCGTTTCTTGGGAGGGCTGGGAGATGATCCAGACTCCGATGGGGATGGTCTTGCGGCAGACCGCTGCGCCCGTGCAGGCCGCGCCCGCGCCGGCCTCCTCGCAGGTCGCGCCCGTGCAGGCCGCGCCCGCGCCGGCCCCCGCGCAGGCCGCGCCCATGCAGCCCGCGCCGGCCCCCGCGCCCGTCGAGCTCCCGCAGCTCGACCCCGTGACGCCCGTGCGCGTGCAGCCCGCGGTGCCTGTGCAGTGCACGGACAGCCCGCTGAACGTCGCGCCGCCGCCGAGGCCCCCGCCGCCGCCCCCGCCGCCGCCGGAGCCTCCTTTCGTGGACGCGCCGCTTCCGCCGCCTGTTCCTCCTCCTCCTCCGCCGCCTCCTCCTCCGCCGCCCGCGAGCGCGCGGCCCGAGTCGCGGACGCACAAACCGACCAATCTCGCGCCGCACCTCACGGCCGCGGGTCTCGTTCCCGCGCCTCCGGATCCCTCGATCCCCGCCAATCCTCTCGCCAGTGCCGCAATGCAGGGCATCCAACTTCTCGACAACAATCCTGACTTCTTTGCGAAACTTGAGGAATTCGCCACGACCGGATCGCCCGCAGTCTTCGGCGAGGCGCTGTCCATGGCCGTAAAGAGCGGTGTCAAATGATCCGGCCGCGTATCGTCCACTTCCCTTCGAACCTCGCGAAAGCGCGGTACATGGCCGAGGGCAGCAAGCGCGATCTCCTGCTTCCCGAGGTGCAGCGCTGGGCAGCCGTCTTCCGGCGATTGCCGATGCACGAGCGCGCCGCGGCGATCCTGAAATTCTGCCAGTACGCGATCGACTACGTGCGCGACCCGAAGCGCGAAGTCCTCGAAGATTCCGCCGTGACGCTTTTCCGTGGCTTCGGCGACTGCGACGCGAAAACGCGTGTCTTCGTGGCCCTCTGCCGCGCATGCGGCATTCCGGCCCGCGAGAAGCCAGTCCGTCCTGAGCAGGACTTTCCGCATATCCTCGCGGAGGTCTTCGTGAATGGGCGATGGCAACCCGCGGACCCAACGATCCTGAACTCGACGATCGGGCGTATCCCGCCCGCCTGGCTCGCGAGAACGAACTACTGGTGATGCCATGCCGAAACCGCCCCTTCGATGCGCCGTCTGTCTACGGCGACGGCCCTTGCTTTGCGGTGGATACTGCGAATGCGGTGCGACCGTGTGGGAGCTCATCCCGCACGAGGTCCCGCCAGGCATCGTCGTGGAATCGCTCGAGGAGCGTAGCACGCCTTTGCGACCGACGCATTTCCCCGCGCTCCTTTCGCGCGCGCTCGGAGGAGTGGTGCTCGGCTTGAAGGTCCTCGTGGGCGGGGCTCCGGGGGCAGGGAAGTCGACCCTCTGCGCCGAGCTCGCCGCGCAGATCGCCGCGAAGCTCGACGGCCTCGGGTACTGGCTCGATGCGGAGCAGAACCGGAACCTCGTGCAGGAGCTTTTTCCGCGCACCGGTTCGTCGTCCAGACACATTCGCCTCGTGAGCAGGCGCAGCGGGAGCGGCAGCAAGGTCGGCTGGCGCGACGCTCTCCAGGCCGTGCCGCCCGACGCCGCCGTGATCGTCGTGGACTCGCTCCAACGCTGGGCAAGGAGCTACGTCGAGCAAACGACGCTTCTCGAAACCGTGGCGACGATGCGCCCCACGGTGCTCGTCGTCTCGCACTTCAACAAGGCGGGCCAGTTCGCCGGCCCCATGGGGAACGAATACGACGTGGACGCTACGGCCATCGTCCGGCCGAAGAACATTGAAGTAACCAAGTGCCGCTGGAGCCTTTGCCCGCGCACGATCGAGCGTCCGATGGCCTCGTAGAGCCATCGCACGAAACACAACCGAAGCAGGGAGAGGAGGCATTTCGGTATGCCTAACGCTATCACTTTGTCCTACGAGACCGACGAGGAGACCAGCGGCGCGCCCGAAGAGGAAACCGCGACGCCGTTCGACGACGATACGAGTGGCTTCTTCGACACGCTCATCAGCGGCGGGGGGCAGTTGCTTTCGTCGATCCTGGGGGGTGGCGGCGGCGCCAAGCCCGGCGGGGGCATCGGCGAGAGTCTCGGCGCAATCGCCGGTGCGGGCCTCGGCACGCTCGCGGGCGGGGCCGGCGCGTCGATCGGCGCCAATATCGGAAAGATGGCCGGCGGCGCGGTGGAGAGCCTCGTCCGCTCGCAGGTGGCGAAGAAGAAACCGAAGAAGAAGCCGCGTACCGGAAAGCCGCAGCGCAAGATCACGAAGCGCGAGCGGAAGATCCTCGTCGACGCCGAGCAGATGACGAAGCGAACCGGAGATCCGATGTACGTGCAGGAGGCGCGACTCCGCGTGTATCGCCCTGCGGAGTACAAGCGCAAACGCGACGCGGGGATGCTCTTGTCGCAAATCATGGCCTCCGAAGCGGAGCTGGATGCATTGCCGGAGCCGCCGCCGAAGCGTCCCCGGCTCAATTTGCCGGCTTTGATGGCCTCACCGCAACTGAACGAGCCTGAAGCGCCTTACGACGACACCGCATCGCCCGATGCGAGACCGCGACCATTGCAGCACGTCTCGGCCTCGCCGATGAGCGCGGCGCAGCTCGAGGCGATGATCCGCGCGGTGCCGCTGCTCCGCATGCACGATCCGCGGCTCCTGCGCACGCTCACGGCTGGCGGGGGAGCGCGCGAGGTCTCGGGCGTCGATCCGACGAGGGGTACGTACCACGCGCTCCCCGGCGAGACGCCGCACGGGATCACGAAGAAGCTCACGGGGCAGACCGAGCGGACGCAAGAACTCCTCGCCGCGAATCCCGGGAAACCGGAGTCCGATCCGGTGTGGAACATCCCGCCCGGGTGGCTGCATTATGCCGGTGACACGGGCGCGAACCTCATCACGGCCCGCAAGTACGTGGTGGTCAAGGATGACTGGCCGCAGAAGATCGCGACCAAGCTCGGCGCATTCCCGGCACGGTCGAAGTGGTGGTCGGAGCTCAAGGCCGCGAACCCCCACAAGCCGACGCAGTCGGGGAGCGGCAACTGGGTTTCGCTGTTCGCGGGCGAGGAGATCGGCATCCCGAACGAATGGCCGGATCACCCGCTCGCGATCGCGATCAACGGCGCCCCCGTGCAGCCATCCACCCCGGGCGTGCCCGCTCCGGGAAAGACGACGACGCTCGATCCTGCCGTCGTTCCGCATACGCAGGCGCTTCTTGCGAGCTGGGCATTGCGGAACCCTGGCGACTGCAACCCTTCGGATTTCGGAAGGAATCCGATGGACCTCGTCAGTGGATTCACGCCGAGGACGACGCAGGCCCTCGCCTCGTTCCAGACATGGTGGAACAAGAAGCAGCCGACGAGGCCGCTGCCGACGACGGGTGAGCTCGATCAGGCCACCTATAATGCGCTGATCGAGGAGAACAACGCGTCGAATGCGCCTGTCCCGTGGTTCGAGACGGTTCCCCAGGGGCAGACCTCAACCCAGCAGCAGCAGCCGTCGGGCAACACCACGACGAACACGAGCACGACGTCGGGTGGTACCACTACGAGCTCGCAGGGCCAGCCCACCCAACGGCCTGCCTGGTACCCGCAGGATTTGCCGTGGCCGCCGCCAATTCCGGGGATGAACACGACGTCGCAGCAGCCCTCGGGCGGCACGTCGACGAGCACGACCCCGAGCGGCAACTCGACGAGCTCCGGCGGCACGTCGACGAGCACGAACTCCTCGTTGCCTGGTTTGCCGGCGGAGCGACCTGCCTGGTATCCGCAGGATTTGCCGTGGCCGCCGCCGATTCCGGGGCTGAACACGACGTCGCAGCAGCCCTCGGGCGGCACGTCGACGAGCACAACCCCGAGCGGTAACGCGACGAACTCCGGCGGCACGTCGACGAGCACGAGCTCCTCGTTGCCTGGTTTGCCGGCGGAGCGACCTACCTGGTATCCGCAGGATTTGCCGTGGCCGCCGCCGATTCCGGGGCTGAACACGGCGTCGCAGCAGCCCTCGGGCGGCACGTCGACGAGCACGACCCCGAGCGGCAACTCAACGAACTCCGGCGGCACGTCGACGAGCACGAGCTCGTCGTTGCCTGGTTTGCCGGCGGAACGGCCTGCGTGGTACCCGCAGGATTTGCCGTGGCCGCCGTCGATTCCGGGGATGAGCACGACGTCGCAGCAGCCCTCGGGTGGCACGACCTCGAGCGGCAACTCGGGCAATACCTCGACGACGAACCAACAACCGACGGATCCCCGGTTCGACGACAACCTGACCGCAGCCGAGAGGGAAGAGATTTACATTGTATTGGACAGCGTTGCGATTCACCCCGACACGCTCGACCAGTTGGCGGATACCTATGAAGCAAACGGACATCCCCGCACCGCCAAAACCCTCCGCGCGCGTGCCGACGCCTTGCGAATCCTCATCGCAGAGGGGGAAATCGTCGCCCAGCAGCAGGGCGGCTCGGGGAACTGGCCCGGCAGCTCCGGCGGCTCGACGGGCTCGACGCCCACGAGCGGCAGCAGCGGAGGTCTGCTGCCCGTGATCGCCGCCATCGGCGCCGGGCTCGCATTCTCGTGACCGAATAGGGGGCCGCGTCGTCATGCCTGATTACTTGCCTTTCTGGTGGTGGAAGTGGTGGCAACGGCAGCAACAGCCGAAGCCTTCTCCTGCTCCGACGCCGGCCCCTCTTCCCCATTCGTCCGGCCTCTTCCGGTGGATGCACCAGGACCGCGACCTGGCCAGCGTGAGCGCTGCGGCTCTCGAAACGGCAAAGCGCGGGACTTGGATGGCGCTCGACAAGAAAAAGCGTGCGCGCCAGTTCCGGGCGTTTGTCGTGATGTCCCTCCGCATCGCGCCATTGTCCTGGCGGCAGGTGCCCCTGGGGCAGCTCGGGCCGCACCTCTACAGCACGCCGGAGCGAAATGCCGCGGGCTCGGCGATTGCTCGAACCCTCGTCCTCCTCGCACCGGAGAACATTCGCCCCGGATCCGACATCGTCACCAACGAGGGCGACCCGACGCAAGGATCGATCGAGACAGGCGTGATCCACGCCGTGACCATTTTGCTCGTCACCGTCGTCGCCATCGCAGCGGCGTACCTGGGCGGCATCGCCGTGCAGGCGATCCACGCGATCAACTTCGACGACGAGACCACCAAACGCCTTCTCGCCGCGCAGGCAAGGGCGATGGAGATCCTCTCACTCCACGTCGAACGCGAGCGTATCGCCGGACGCGAACTGCCATTCGACGAAACGGAGCGCTCGATGCTGCGCGCGCTCGAAGACGTGCAGCGGCGCCTCGCCACGCTCCGCCACCGGCCCCTCCCGTCGCCCTTCCAGGGTGCAACGGAGCTCGTCAAGGCGACGACGAGCTTTCTTCCCATGGCCTTACTCGTATTCGCAGCCTTCTTCCTCATCAAACAGCATGACGAAAGGAGATCGTGACGCATGGCAGAAACGAGAGTTCCAGTGGACCGCTCCCTCGTAGCGGTCCCCCGCGCCAGGGTTCGCCGGCGCAACGGTAGGCATTGGGCTCGCGACGTGGGGACCGGGTTCCTCTACACCGCGGGCGCCGGTGCGGTGGTCGCTCTTCTTGCGAATCTGGAGGATATCCGGAACAGCAAGGAGGTCAAGGACCACTGGTGGCTCATGCCGGTCGCGCTCGTCGCGATCGGGTACATGCTGCGGAAGCGGCGCAATGCGCACGCGAACGCGGTGATCGCAGTGGGCGGGGCCATGTTCGCGCTGGCGTACATGGCGCAGCAGAAGGCGCAGGCCGCGCAGCAACAGGCTCCCGCCGGGCAGCAGGCGGTTTTCAATGGCGGCGATACGGCTGCACCGGTCGGCATGCTGCCCCCTGGACCGCAGTCGGGCTTCTGGCTCCAGACGCCCGATGGCCGCTTCGTTCGATTGCCCAACATCTCGCGGCGCATGCCTGTCAACCGTGCGCAAATTGCAGTTTGACCAGAGAGGAGAAAAGACGATGAACGACCCCAGAACGGCACTTGATATCTTGCGAGAATCCGACGAGGAGGGCGAGACCGCTTCGCCCTTCGAGGAGCTCGACGACGACGAGACGGCCGGCCCCGACGACGAGGACAACGACGACGACGACACCGCGGCCCTCGAGCTCGAGGCCGAGGAGGAAGACACGGGCGACATCCGGGCCCTGCGCAAGCGCGGGAAAAAGCAGGTCTCGCTCGAGGAGCTGCGGCAGCTCCAGCGGCGTTCCCGCGCCCGCGGGCAGCGCATCGGGGTGAAGAAGGCGCGGAAGGTGCTACCGCAGAAGGCAAAGCCGCGCCCGAAGCTGCCCCCGACCTTCGTGCCGCCGAACAATGGCGCGCGGCAACTCTTCAACAAGTGGGCGTCCCGCGGTTCGCAGTTCGTCATGCGCCAGGAGGGCCATTTCTACTCCGTTGCCGAGATTCGATGCAAGTGCCTGGGCAACGAGAAAGCCGCATGGCTCCACATCCCGAAGGGGGAATATCCGCTCTTCAATGTGGCGGTGGGGGAATCGTTCACGCTCCTCGGCAACAGCGCCACGGTGACGACGAACTGGACGAATCTCCAGCGTCCGTCGAAGGTCACGTACAGTGAGACGGAGTTCCTGATCCAGTCGATTACGATGCAGGAAGCGGGGCTCCGGGTCCGGTACGATGGCGCCGAGATCGACAAGCTCGCGGGCATCGGCGAAGCGAAGAGCGTGCTCACGGGGCAGGCGTGGCTGTGGGAT
>NZ_WJIE01000040.1 GCF_009649845.1 Polyangium spumosum | reverse complement strand
GGCGGAGGTAGAATCGATGGATCGAAGATGGGAAGGTTTGGGCACGCGGGTCAGGTCCAGTCTCCGCCCTCTTCTCTACACTAATTTCGGGAGGAGCGCTGTCTCATCGGATGTTGGCACAGAGGGGGGTGGCAGGGGGAGCGTTGGCCCCCCACGTCACGGGCATGAGTGCCGCATCGCCGGTGGCGGCGTGGATCACCGTGTTCGGCGTGGGTCCGCTGCAAGCGGTGAAACCAAAGGACATCGCGAACAAAATATACGCAGGGGACTGCATCGAAGCTCCTCCGTCGCGATGCTTCGCACCACGACGCGTCGACCAGTACCTCTTGGCGTGAGCAAGGGCAGTGCGGGATTTCGGTGGCTGAACGTACGCGAGATCCTGGCGCCTATGTCACGAACGTTGCCCGGGGAGGGACGCGAGGCCGTCACATCAAGCAGCACGCGCGACAGGTGCAATCACGGGTTTGCCCTGCTCGGCGCGCATCGTCGCGAGCTCGGTTGCGTAGAGCTTTCGGAGCGCTTCAATCTCGTCGGGGATGCTCTCGGCGCTGAGGCCCACCGTCGGACGCGGCGGGAGCACGCGGATCCGCACGTGGCCGGGGTCGGTGGTCCAGCGGCTCGGCGGATGTAAATCGAAGGCGCCTTCGATGACGACCGGGACGATGGGCGCGCCGCTGTCGAGCGCGAGGAAAAACGCGCCTTTCTTGAAGGGGAGCAACTCGTGTGTGCGAGCGCGTGTCCCTTCCGGCGAGATGAAGACCGTGAGCCGGTTACGCTCCATGCGCTTGCAAGCCTTGGCCATCTGCTTTCGGCTGCGGGCGCTGTTGCGCCGGTCCAGAAAAACGAAACCGCAGAGGTACATGGTGAGACCGAGGATCGGGTAGTAGAACATCTCCCGCTTGACCGCGGCGACGCTCCCGCTCGGCATGATCGACGCGATGAGGAAAGAGTCGAGCAGCGACCCGTGGTTGAACGTCGCGATCTTCATCGTGTCCGAGGAGAGGTGCTCGGCGCCCTCGACCGAGACCGTGACCCGCGCGAGCCGCAGCATCGACTTCCCCCACGTCCGCACGATCCAGGGTGACAACGTTCGCGAGAAGGCGCCGAACGTCAGGAGGGTGATCGTAGAGCCCACGATCCCGATCACGATCCCACAAATCCAGCTCGCGAGGAGCTGCCAGAACCGCCGGACGCTCATGAGTACAGTCTTTCACGCTCCTCATAGGAACATCAAGGCAAAAGCTGAACGAGGTTCAGCCCCGCGTCGACGGGTAAAAAAGAACAATCCCCGCTGGTTGCGTGCAGGTTGACGTGATCGCGGACGCGTCGCGGGCGCTGCTCGCCTTTTAGGCCAGCCCCGTCTCCTCGCTGCTCACGCTGAACCCCGCGAGCTCGCTCTTGCCAGTAGGCGGTGAGCCCGCCAAGGATTGAACCAACTTTTGCCGCTTTCTACGTTTCGTGACCGCGACATTGCCTTTGACAACCCAACAAGTGAGACGCTATGAGTCGTCATCTGTAGACGCTATGGATGGTCATCTTCGGTCCTCCGCAGCCCGAACCAGCTCCCAGGCGAGAATTCCGAGGGCATGCGCGATCCGTTCGATGTTCTGCAAGGACAGATTTCGCTCGCCGCGCTCGATGCTGCCGATGTAGGTGCGATGCAAATTGCAGCGTTCCCCGAGCTCCTCCTGGGTCAAGCCAAGGGCCTCGCGTCGCTCCCGAACGACTCGACCCATGCGCTGCTGTAGCGTCTCACTCACGGCAAAGGAGTAGTTTACGCCACTCGATGGCTTCGTCTCTACAATTTTCGTGATGAACACATAAAGGCGCCGCCCCGGGGGACCTGGAAATCCCCCGGGGCGACTTGGCCGCAACCCCGTCCGAAGCGGAGTCGCAACCCATGACAACTATCGTTCGGCCTGCATCCGCAGGGCAAGAAAGCACGGATCTGCCCGAAGGGTCCGTCGAGAGCGGATCCGATCAA
The DNA here is from genome assembly GCF_009649845.1 of Polyangium spumosum. NCBI lineage: Bacteria > Pseudomonadati > Myxococcota > Polyangiales > Polyangiaceae > Polyangium > Polyangium spumosum. The sequence goes on along the minus strand of NZ_WJIE01000040.1, from coordinate 12,044 downwards.
GAGCCCGCGAGCATTCCGGCGGTGCTCACGCCCGACCAGCAGGAGCGCGTGCGCGTCGCGCTCCTCATGTATGCACAGGGGAAAACCCTGCATGACGTCGCGGGGGCGGTCGGCTACCCGCGCGAATACGTGCGCGCGATCCTGGAGGCAAAGCTCCACGTGACAGTTCACTTTGCCGGAGCGGTCGCCCGCGTACTCGGCACGGAGATCAGCGCCCTCACGGAGGAACGCGAACTGCCAAGCTCCTCCAAGTGATTGCATGCCTGCCCCCTGCGCGCCGGCTCGCCGCTCACGCCGTGGGTACCGTGCCGCCGTCGATGACGTACTCCGTGCCGGTGATGGATCCTGCGCGCGGTGACGCGACGAAGGCGATCAGATCAGCCACCTCGCGCGGCTTCGCGGGTCGCCCCAGCGGGATGCCGCCGAGCGAATCCATGATCATCTTCTTGCCCCCCTCGTAGTCGGTGCCTGCCTGGGCGGCGAGGCGCTCGGCGAGGCGCACGGACGCCTCCGTCTCTACCCAGCCTGGCGACACGCGCACGACGCGAATGCCCTTCGGACTCACCTCCTTCGAGAGCGCCTTGCTGTAGGTCGAGAGCGCTGCTTTCGCGGCCGCGTAGGCGGTGGTCGACTCGGGCAGTGGCAGTTCATGCTGAATCGACGTGACGTGCACGATGACGCCCGACCCCTGCGCCAGCATTGACGGCAAGAGTGCGCGGTCGAGCCGCACGGCAGGCATCAGGTTGAGGTCGAGCTCTTTCTTCCACTCGTCATCCCCCAGCGCAGCGAAGCCGCCCGCAGGCGCGCTCGAGCCTCCGAGGACGTGCACCAGGATGTCGACGCCGCCGAGATACGCGAGCGCCTCACGCGCGACGAGCGCGCAGCCTTCTGCGGTGGTGGCGTCAGCCGCGACGAAGTGCACACCGTCCGCGTCGCTCGGCGCCGAGCGAGCGGTAGCGACGACGCGGGCCCCTGCGTCTCGAAGCGCGTTCACGACTGCCGCGCCGATGCCCTTGGTGCCGCCCGTGACGAGCGCGCGTCGATTCTGAAGTTCGAGGTCGAAGCTCATGGCGTGATCTCCAGCCGGGCGATCAGATCGCCCGCGAGGGTGAAGCGGTAGCGAAGCTCGATGGAGCTCCCCGGAAAGTTGCCCGTCACCTTCGCGCGGACCGTGGTGCACGCGCCGTCCGTCTCTGCCGCGAGCAGCTCGGTGTTGAACGAGAATTTTGCGGTGGCATCGGCGTTCCAGGCCGCGATGGCAGCGCGACCGCGATGCTCGTGTCGCTCGTCCACGACGAGGGCGTCCTCGGTGAAACACCGGGCTACGGCCTGCGAGTCGGTCGTCTCGTTGGCGAAGTAGCTCGCGATCGGCGCCGGCAGATCGAGAGAGCTCGTGGGGTTCGTTTGCATATCCCCTCCTTTAAGGAGTAGATTTCGATTGCGCAAGAACGCACCAAAAAGTGGGGTACATACCTTTGGGTAAGCATGACCATCACACGCCCGCATCAGCGGCCAGCGGCATCGAGGACGCCATCCAGATGCTCGAGGGTCGTTGGAAGCTGGTGATTCTTTTCCACCTGTTCGGCGGCAAGAAGCTGCGGTTCTCCGAGCTGGAGCGTGCCATCCCGGCCGTCTCGCAGAAAATGCTGAGCCAGCAGCTTCGGCAGCTCGAGCAGGACGGCATCGTCGCGCGCATCGTCCACGCGCAGGTGCCGCCCAAGGTCGAGTACCACCTGACCGACTGGGGCCAGTCGCTGTGCCCCGCGCTCGACGAACTGCTCACTTGGGCCGAGAAGCGCCCAACGCCGAAGCGCCAGCGCCGCTCGCCGAGGAGTAGTCAGTAACGTTCGCCGCGCGTGTGCATCTTCGATGACGGATTCTGGGCGTTCAAGGTCCCGTCGATGCATGATCAGCAGTTTCACCGGGCACACGAGTGTGGTCGGGCCAAACCAGGAGGGACCATCTTGCGGATTTCCCGCGCTTCCTGGTAGCCTCGGTTCGTCCGAGGATCGATGCGCCGCGCCTACGCAGACCTGCTGACGCTTGCCCTGGTGATGCTCGCGCCGCCCGCGATGGCCGACGATGCGCCAGCGGCGCCGCGCGTCGCGTTTCGGCTCGAGTACGCCGCGCCCCCCGGAGCGAAGTGCCCCGCAAGCTCCGCCCTCGCGGAGCTGACGAGCGCGAAGTTCCGGTACGACGCCTTCCCCGACGCGGCGCGCGCGTCCCTCTCCGTGACGGTGCGCCGCGCCGCTGGACGCCTGGAGGCCGCGCTCGTCGCGCGAGACGATCAGGGCGCGATCCAATGGGAGGAGACCGCGACCCCGCGGTGGAAGTGCGACGAGCTCGTCGAGGACGTCGCGCTCATGATCTACGCGCGGTTCATGACGCCCAAGGGCGAGACGCCGGAGGCGTGGACGCTCCTGGTCTCGCCGTCGCCTCCGGTGGTCCCCGAGACGCCAAAGGCCCCGCCGCCTCCGGTGGCTCCGGCACCAGAGCCCCCCCTGGCGGCGCCGCTTCCACAGCTCCGTCAACGGTCCCGAGACGAGCTTGCGCCGTTTCTGGATGTTCCGGCTCCTCCTGACAACGCTCCGCCCTTCCGTACCGAGCTCTCGGCGGCGTTCGTCGTGGCGCCTCTCGATACGCCGGGCGTTGCCTTGGGCGGGGCTTTTCAAGTCGCCCTGCGGTGGCCGTGGTTCTCTCTCGGCGTCGAGCTGCGCGGCGTGGTCGATCACCGCGGGGACCTGGACGACGTGCCCGTCCGAACGTGGCTTGCGACCGGGAGCGCCCTGCCGTGCCTCGTGATCCGAGAACGCGGACGCGTCTGTGCTCCCATCGCTGGTGGATTTTATCAAGTCGCCTTGGACGACACCTTGGAAGTCCGAACCGACGCAGCCCAGCCGTTTGGCGGCGTGGGACTGCGTGGATCCTACGACCTGCCGCTTTCCCAGCACGTTGCGCTGCGCGGGTATGCTGAGGTCCTCTTCAAACTGCGCGGAGCCAACGCGGAGTACACGTCTACCGCCTCACCAGCAGCGCGCATACTCTGGACGACACCTGGCTTATTACCATCTGTAGGTATAGGTGTGACATGGAACCCGTGAATGTTCGTCGAGCGCTCTTGTTCGTCCTCGTTCTGATGCCGCTGGCGTGCGGGAATGGGACGATATCCATCTACGAGAAGGGCGACGGGGGCCCGGAGGGGGGAGATGCTGGGGCAAACGATGCCGGCGCAGACGACGCCGGAGACGGCGGCATGGAAGCCAAAATCTGCACCGGCCAGTGCGTCCCCTTCCGGCCCCTCGGATGGAGCGAGCCGATCCTCGTGGCGAGGACGCCAGGCGCTGCCGTCGAGTGCCCGCCCGAGGCACCTCACCACCACTTCACCAAGTACGCCGATCTCGTCGCGGGGCCGCTCGCCTGCAACTGCGCCTGCAAGCCGTCGACCGGCTCGTGCACACTTCCGGCGACGATGACGGCCGCGAACGCCGCGTGCGGCACGCCCGACGCGGTCCCCACGTCCTTCGATCCCCCGGCCGACTGGGACGGGAGCTGCTCGAGCTCCAACGCGATCGCCGCCGGGAAACTGTGCGGCGGCAAGCCGTGCGTCGAGTCGCTCACGATCGGGCCGATGGAGGCCGTGGACGAGGGCTGCGAGGTCGACGAGCTCGAGATCCTCACCGGGCAGGGCGACGAGCCGACGTGGGGTCTCACCGTGGTCGCCTGCGAAGGTTACCCGGAGAGCGGGGAGGGGGGATGCGGGGCGGGCGGGAAGTGCGCCCCCGCGCCTGCGCCGCCGCCAGAGTTTCGCGTTTGCGTATATAAGGAGGACGATGTCCCCTGCGAGGGGGAGAACTACACCGATCGGCTCGTCGTCTATACCGGGTTCGACGACAAACGAGGATGTACCGCATGCGAGTGTTTGCCCGAGGTCGAGGGCAGCATGTGCACGGCGATGGCCTCGATCTACAAGGATGATGCGTGCGTCGATCCTCTGCTCCTCGGGTACCCGATCTCGTCCCTCAAGGAAGCATGCTTCGACGTGAGCCTCGTGGGCCCGGCCCTCGGGAGCAAGTCGATCTCGAACGTCACGTACCACGCGGGCGCGTGTCAGCCGGCCGGCGGGGAACCGATCGGGGAAGTGGAGGCGCTTCGCCCCTCGACGATCTGCTGCCGTCCGAAGGACAAGTGACGATTTGGGTGTCCCTCTCGGGCGCTCATCCCAATTGATAGAACGTGACCCGAGAATTCGACACCCAAGGTGATCCTCGCGAGCAACTCGCGCAGCTTGCGCTCCGCGTGCCTGGATGGTTGGCCCGTCTCCCCCCGCCCTGGGGGCCCGTTCGGCCGGCGGACGTGGGAGACCTTGCGCAAGAGGTGCTGACGGCGGCCGTCGCAAGTTTGCCGCGGTACGATCCGGCGAAGGGGGCGATGGCTGTCTGGCTCTATACGATCACGCTGCGGATGGCGCGCGATCGGTACAAGCGCGACCAGTATCGAGGAGGATTTTCCGCAGAGGCGGACATAGCAACAGCGCCGAGCGGCGCGCGGAACCCCGAGGAGGCCATGGCGACAGCGCAGTACGAGCGACTCGTGCACGAGACCATCGGGGAGATGGATGCGGATCTTCGTGACGTGCTGACGGCCGTCGAGCTCGGGGAGCTGAGCCACGAGGAGACGGCGCAGTTGGTCGGCGTTTCGAAGCGGACCGTGAAGGATCGCCTCGAGCGCGCGCGGGAGGATTTCACGCGGCGGATCAAGAGGAAGATGCGCGACAACGGCATGGTCGTGCTGCCTTTCGCGGTGGACGGGCTGTTCGCGTTCCTTCGCGCGCGCACGGAGCACGTGCCGGAGGAGCTGCGGGAGCGGCTGCGTGCGATCGTCGAGCAGGGACCGGGATCGACGAGGCCAGAAGCGCCCGCGGCGGTGCCGGGCGCCGAGCCTCCGGCGACGGTGCCGGCTGCGCCGGACGTGGGGTCGTTTCTCGGAGGAAACATCACGGGCGGGATTGTCGGAGGGGTCCTCGTTTATCTCCTCATGCGTCCCGCGGTGGTCGTGCCCGAGGCCACGAGGAGCCACCTCGACGAGCGTATTCCCCCGGCTGTTGCCGCTTTGCCGGTGACAGCGGCCCCGCATCCCGCGCAGCCTCCGAGCGCTCCGAGCTCCATTCCGCGTCCTGCGGATCCGGTCACCGAAGCTCGGGCCTTGCTGGATCGGGCGGTGGGCGCGTTGGAGCAGGGCGACGTCGTAGACGCCCGCGCGGCGTTCGAGCGCTACGATCGTCGGTTCCCGTCGAACCCGCTGCCCAAGGTGAGGGCGTTCGTCCTCGGCGAGCTCGTGAGGGCCGAGCGACGCGCAACCTCTCCATGGTAAGTATCTTTCATGGCGCTCATCAGGAGAGGGATGCCTTGCGCGCTCTGCAGAGCGCCGCTGCTCGAGGGACAGCCGATCTTCGCCACCTCAGGTGTGTGGCTCCCGCCGGAGGATCCGCTCCATCGTTACTGCGATGCGGCGATGCACTGGAGCTGCTATGCCGCGTGGCCCCAACGTCCGCGCTTCGCCCGCGTCCACGTCGAAGCCTGGGTCAAGGGGGATGACCAGGACATCTGGTCGGCAGCGGTCCATTTGGACGACGTGGTCTTCGTGACGAGATCGCTACAGAGCAACCGCATATCGGTCCTGCTGTTCGAGACCGGCACCGGGCACGTCGTGACCGTCGAGAACTGGGAAGCGTGGCTCGGCGGCGGTGTGGCTGACGCGTATGCCGGCCTGCACCCGCTGCTCGACGCGGCCCTGGCCGAGGCGAGGGCGCGCCTCTCGCGGGCGCTCCCCACGGTGGCCGCCATCGAGGCCGCGGTGAGCCCGCGGAAGCGCGCGCTCGTCGCGGAGGAATGGGAGCGTGGCCTGCGCCAACAGGCGGAGATGAAGCGGTATGACGACGCGCTCGACGTGATGGCCGAAGCCGCCGCGCGGGAGGGCCTCGCGTGCCCACAATGCCGCGTCGTCCGGAACGACTACAAGCTCTCCCACAAGAACCGCGAGAAGCGTTATCTGCAATGCCGCCGTTGCGGGCATCGCTTCGGTCCCGACGGTCCGGTGCTGCGCTGACCACACCCCGCCGCGCTCCCTGATTCACTTTTTGGTGTCCCTCCGGGGCGACCAACCCAATTTTATCCATGTGCGCGCCAGAAGGCGACGCACGTAGCCGAAAAACGTCCCGCAGAAGGGGGCGATGGGGATGCTTTCTCTGGGCACACGTTTCCATCGCCCTCTCCTGGGGGGCGTTTGTCGCCTTGGGTCGGCGATAGGGAGGAACCATGAACGCCCTTCGGGACGTCGACGATGACGCAGCAACTACCGTGATGGATCGCTCGGCGTTACCGCCGCAGAGCGGGACGCGGATGAGCGTGGCGCACTCCGAGCCGCCGCGCGATACGATCGTGGATCCGCCTTCCTCATGGAGCCGCGTTCGAGCCTTCGTGGGCGCTATGGTCCTCCGCGTCCGCGAGCGCTTCCGCAAGGCTCGCCTCTCGGATCGCCTTCCACCGATACCGCCTTCGCGATCTGCGCGAGCGACCCGCGTCTCGGCGGGCGCCGTCGCTCACGACGAGCGCGGGGAGCTGCTCCTGCTCGAGCTCATGCGCGTGGACGCGGCCTACCAGGATGCGGCGATCTACATCGCAAACTACGCGGGAGCGCTTCGAAGGCTCGGGGACGACGCGTATGCCGAGGGGCTCCTGCACTTCGCGCTGTCTCGGATGCGCGCGGACGCGGACGGGTTCGTCTCCGTCGCACGTCTGCGTGATCGGCTTCCGGAGTTGTCGTATTCGGGAGCGCTCGTGCCCGCGCTGCTTCGGCTGCAAGGTGGCGGCATCGTGTCGCTCACGTCGAGCGAGGGCGCTTCGCGACCCGAGCGGGTGCAGCTTCGGATCCCGTTGTGAGTGCAGGGAAGGAGGTTGAAAACAATGGCGACTCTACCGACCGAGCTCGTGTTCGCGAGTGATGGCACGATGTACGTCTGCATCGAGGACGAGCCGCCTCCGGGGCGGCGCGTGTTCGTCGGGTACGCGTTGACGGCCGAGGAATGCGCGCAGTACGGGACGCGGGGCTTGCTCGGGTGGGCGTCTCTCCAGACCGTCGCGCTCGGGAGCGACGGCCGCGTGTACGTCGAGGAGTGCGCGATCGATGCTGCGGGGCGCAAGGTGTTCCGTGGGTACGCCATGACCGACGAGGAGGCCGGGCGAGCCTTCGAGGAGTTCCATCGGATGGCGTTCAACCTGACGGTCGCCGCGATGCGGACGAAGTAGGGCTTGTGCGACGCCGGAAGGAAGCCGTGAAGAAGGATTATCCCCCTCGCGAGGATGCTCGACGCACTCGACGGGTGGTCTCAGGGCATGCTTGGAGCCGCCTCCCTCGGCGGCGCAGCGCCAGGCATGGGCAACCGATACGCGGCGCGCCTTGGCCGTCGCCGACGTGCTCGCGGTGCTGATCCCTATCGTGCGGCCTGAGCTGCTGAAGTCCAGGCCAGGAGCCCCGCTGGAGCCCGCGGACGTGCGGAGGATCCTCGACGTGCTCGACGCGTGGGCTGCGGGCGTCCTGGCTCCGGTTGGCGAGGCGCACGCCAAGGGCAGGCTCGATCGCATGATGGCGGTCGCGGACGTGATCCGGACGCTCGTGGGGCTCGTCCGGCCCGAGGTGAAGGCGGCTTCGCGGGGTTGAAAGGGTAGGGCGACCGTTTCCAAAATCACAACAAGCGAGGACCGGCCTTCGGCGTTGTGTGTCGAAGCAACAAGACGGTACAATTGGCCTTGACTGGCAGGAGATACTCTGGGCAGGGACATGGGGCGCATGGATCTTGCGGCAGACAGACTCACTTTGGCGGGAAAGCGAACCAGCCTGAAGAGGAACCCAACGCTCGTCTCTGCTCTTGAAAGCATCGCGGCTGAACTGCGTCTAGACGCTAAGCGACCTCCCAAAAGCGCGGGTATAGACAGTTGGTACCCCTACTACGCTGGCTTCTCGACAAAGTTTGCGTTCGATGTATTAAGAGCTGCGCCACTCAAGCCCGGGGCGCGAGTGTTAGACCCTTGGAACGGTAGCGGCACAACGACCTACGCCGCGAGCCGAATCGGGCTCAATAGCATCGGGTTCGACATCAACCCCGTTGCGAATCTCGTCGCACAGGCAAAAGTGGTTCACCCCGACGATGCAACAAAAGGCACAGACATAGCCTATCGCATCGCAACTGAGGCCAAGTTATGCGCTTATGAGCCGCGTGGAGATGACCCACTTGCCCCATGGCTCGCTCCGCGGGCGGTTGCGTCCTACCGCATCCTGGAGCGGCTGATTCTATCCAAGTTGGCGAGTACAAGCGGCGGGCGCGTTGTTCGCTCGACCGCCGTGACGCTCCCGCCTCGTGCGTCCTTCATGTTACTTGCCCTAATGCGAGCTGCACGAGCAATCGCTTCCCTGAAGACGACAACAAACCCGACTTGGATTCGTCCCGGTATCAATGCAGATGGGGATACGAGATTGGCAGAGGGATGGATCGCCATGGTCGAGCGAATGTGTGCTGATATCCGCTCCTCCGACCCTCCGTTGAGCCGAACTAGGACAGGCCTCCGAGATGCGCGCAACCTCAAACTCGGGGACTCATCGGTAGACTTTGTTCTTACCTCTCCGCCCTATTGCACACGCATTGACTACGTGGTCAATACCTCGTTCGAACTCGCGGCTCTTAGCATAGCGGTAACCGACACACGCTTCCATTCGTTACGCATGCGCACGATGGGTAGTCCCATAGTTCCCAAGGGGCCGCCTGAGCCAGTTCCTGCAACTTGGCCCTTAGGAGTGCGGAAAGTGTTGGAACTGGTCAAGTCGCATCCTAGCCGAGACTCGCGTTCGTATTACTACAAAACATACCGCACCTACTTTGCCCACTGCATGAAGGCGCTATGCGAACTACAGCGTGTACTAAAGCCGGGCGGGGCCGCAGTGCTGGTCGTGCAAAGCTCATATTACAAGGATGTGTGCATAGACTTGCCGGAATTATATGTTGAGATCGGTCGCGGTTTGGGGCTCTATGGCCGCGTCCTGAGCGAGGTACGACTAACGAGGTACCTGGCGCAGATAAACTCAAAGTCTGCAAGGTACGGGGAGAAGGATGGGTATCGGGAAGCTGTGGTAATACTAGGAAAGTAGCTGACTGATCGCCTCTTCGCTGCACACCAGGCTGGTTGCGAGGTACGCGCGATGCTCAGCCGCTTCGCGAACTAGGTCTCCAACACGATCCATGAGCTCGCGCACCAGCTCCGCATCCCTCATCACATCGTCAACGGTGTGTGGCGAAGATCTACCACCGTGAGCAATTGAATTGCGTCGGTTCACGAGTGCGTCTAATGCGCGCTTCCTGTCGGTCAGGTGCTCACATCTGAGGCAGAGAAGAGTGCACAGTTCAGCAAACACATCGAAATTGAGATTCGACTTCGTGTTTATGCGCTTCTCATCGCTCCGCATAATGATGTGGTTACTCAGACCGTCCAGGATGCGTCGAACGAACGAAACGCGCCCCTCCACGCCACCCTTACCGCTCAGCCTCTGGAACTGCCCAGACCAGGCGAATGCGAGCATGTGGGGATGCATGTCCGCCTGCTTGGCCCCACATTTAGACACGTGCTCAATGTACATCTCGAAGCACTCTTTGACACAACCTTCCCATTGTGCGTACAGCATCGGTATAGCCATACTTGTGCACGTCGACAGGTAGATAGTGTGCTCCACCTCCTGTACCGTGCGGATCACCATGGTCACGGCCTCACGACGCCTCTCGATCGCGAGGTCCAGTTCCTCGATGAAGTTCCGGAGCGCAGTGGCCAAGGCAAAGACTCCTTCCGTTAGGCCTTGTGTGAGCGGCGTTTCCCAGCAGGCTTCTTGGTCGTTCCCCCCGCTCCCAGTATCTGAAAGCAAACTGCAAATCGCGCTAGAGTCCTCGGTTTCGTGTTCGCGCCAGGTCCGGTGTTCTTGATGAACTCCGGATTTGTCTTCACGTCAACGCAACGCTGCCGCAATTCCTCCAGGGTGAGCCGTTCGATTATATCGATATTTCGAGCCACTCCTACAGACAGGACATCGAAGAGGTACACTGAGAATGCGCCCCTGTGGCGGCCGTCGCGGTAGTGGCGCCACGCGTCATCGCTTAGTGCGCCGCCCAGCAGATCAAAAGTGCGCCGAAACGTGCGGGCCTCTTCGGTTCGCTCGAAGGGACGCTTCCCTTCCAGCACTCCCCGCACGTAATCTGTGATGAACGGCTCGACATCATGATCGAACTCCTCCGCTGCATTCTTCATCGTGAAGTAACGCAGGACCAGACCGCGATCGAACATGCTGTCTCTTTGGAGTTCTGAGAGTCCGAGGTTGTCCGCGAAACTCTGGTGCCGTGCGAGGTCGTCGACCCAGTCCATGAATCCTGGGTCTGTCGCCCGAAAGATACAGTTTCGAATCTCTTGGTGCGTAAGTACAGCACCTCCGGTGTTGAGCCGCTCGAACACCTCGTACTTCATCTTGTTCTTGCTGCCAACCTTGATGACTTCAACGCGACAGCTCGCTCGTTTGATGGTCATCTTGGATCGATAGCTCAGATCCTCGAAGGTAAACCCATCCAGCCCCGCGAGAAGCATACGAGGGCTTGGAACCTCAAGCTTCGAGGGGGGTTTGATGTTACCGTCTGGATCTCGCAACAGCCCCATGAACTCGAGGACTGTCGAGATACGCTGCAAGCCATCGACGAGCTCCCAACGACCATGGTCGTCTTCCGCTACGAATATCGCGGGAGTAGGAATTCCCAACAACATCGTTTCGACAAATCGTGTCTTTTGGCCGATGTTCCACCGAAAGAGTCTCTGATACTCAGGCGAGATCTTGAGCTCCCCGCCCTCATACATCGTCGCAAGCTCACCGTACGTGATGTCTAGCTTGTCCGTGCGGATCGTGTTGCGGGTGGCATCGATGTGCTTGTCTAACTCCAGTGCGCTGATGGTCATATTGCGAGTATCGGGGAAGACGTGGCGGCAAGCAAGAGCCATGTGGAGTTACTGCGGGGGGGCCCTATCGCGCAGAGATCATCATCAGACTCTCGGCGGCTGCTCTGGCCACGAGCGCGAGCGAGCGCCGGTAGGCGCGGGCCTTGGTGGTGACGCGCTCGGCGGTGAGGGTGAACTCCTTGGGCAAGGTCCCAGCCGGTGGAAGGACCCGTCAGCGCGGGGAGGACGAACTTCGTCGTGATGTCGCGTTCGGTGAGGTCCCTCCTGTTCATGGCCAGGTGGCGGCCAGGTTACGGGATGATGGTCAACGGGGACAGGGTGGATGGACACCTTAAAAGGTGGAATCAGGGAGCGCGACGGGATCGCTCCGCCCTCGTTCCTCGGTCCCCTCTCCCGGGCAGCGCCGGTCAGACGTGCAGTCAGCGAGTAACTCGCAGTGCATGAGTACCTGGGGCAGCGCCCACCGTCCCGAGGGCCTTCATCCAGCCAGAGAAATGTCCCTGCTGGTGAGACGACGGTGGTCTTGGCCCGAGGCCCGGTCACGTGCGGGCGGGCAAGCGGAGAAACGTGGGTGCTTGACATGTTCGCAGTTTGCTGGATAGGCTGATCACACGCTAGCGCCAAACCACGAGCCCGCTGGGAAGCACCGATGGTACCTAGACCGAGAATTTACATCAGCTCACCGATGGCGAAGAACTTGGCTCCCGATCAGCTAGCAGTCAAAGATGAGCTCATTCGGCGAGTTATCTCAGCAGGCTTCGATCCCCAGGAATTCCACGTGAGGGGACTGCCAAGCGGCGACAGTTGGAGTTTCGACAGATCAAGGCGGCTAATGTCTCGTTGCCATGGTGCCATCGTCCTTGCGTTTGAGCAGTGGCAAGACGGAACGTGTCAACGCGAACGAGACAGCGCCGTCGTGAATTCTATGAGGGTGCGGCTACAACAGCGGCAGCTCGCGCCTCGCGTCGCGGCGTCTTCGCCGCGGCGTGAGGCGCACTCTGGTTTCTG
>NZ_WJIE01000039.1 GCF_009649845.1 Polyangium spumosum | reverse complement strand
GAACCTCTTCGACCTGCGGCGCCACGCCGTCGTGCTGAACCTGGAGGCGATCCTACGTCGCAGCGGCTTCGCGAAGGCCGCGTAATTCAGGTGGGGCTCGAACTGTTCGGCGCTCTAGGCGCGCGTCTCCACGCTCTCCGTCGTCAAATACCGCCGCTCCGCCCGGGGCACGCCGTACCTCGTTTCAATCTCCAGATAAGGCCGCCCGGGCGCATTCCGCGGAAACGCGAAACTCGCGGTATTCGCATATCGCTCCGTGAGCGCCTCGCGGTGCGTGTGACCAAAAACCACGAGCCGCGCGCCCGTCGTGTCCGCGATCCGCTCTGCGCCCTCGGCGAGCTGCTCGGCCACCGAGCCGCGATAACGGTTGTGCCCGCGCGCCCAGCTCAAGGTCATCGCCAGCGCGCCCATCGAAAAGGCCGCCCCGCCCGCCCGCTTCTTGCCGAGCGCCGCCGCCGAGAGGCCCGCGCTCATCGCCAGCGTCGAGAGCACCCGATCGAAGTAGAGCCGCGAGAAGGTCCGGCTCACGCTCGCGAGCGTCGGCTGCGCGCCGAGCGGGAGCAGCGCGCTCACGAGCTCCGGCGGCACGCCGAGCTCGGCGATGAAACGAGCGGCCTCCTCCTGACCGATGGGCGCCTCGTCGTCCGCGCGCCGCTGATAAGCCCGCCCGCTGCGCAGGATCGCCCCGATCGCGGCGTGGAAATAACGATAAATCACGTAGGGGGCGCGCGGGCCGTAGAACGAAAACGCCGAGAGGAAGAGGCGCATGGGCGTCTCGTCGTTCATGTTGAGGTAGCGGAATGCGCCCGTCGGCGCGATGAATTGCTCGACGAAATGGACGCCGAGGCTCGCTTCGCCCACGACGAGCGGGTGCGCCGGAGCGTTGTCCGGGTCGTAGAGGTGCCCGTGCTCGATGTGGAGGTCGCCCTCCCGAAAGAACCAAGGGGTCGTGCGAAGCCGCGCGCGCGCCTCCGCCGGAGGCTCGAGGGCCTCGAAGAGCGCGCTCCGGAAATCGGCCAGCGCCAGGGCGGCGTCGTGGTTGCCGCTCACGAGCCAGAGCTCGCCCCCTCGCGCGAGGTGCCGGCCGAACGCGGCTTTGGCGGCCGGATGCGCCTCGAATACCGCCTCCACCGCGCGCGGCAAAGGCAGGCGGGGCAGATCGGCCGAGAGATCGAAGAGGTCGCCCGCGCACACGATTCGCGCGCCCGGGTGCGCGTCGACCAGGCGGGCGAGATCTTCGGACACGCTACGCGGTACGGAACGGGTCAGGTGGACGTCACCGAGCACGACCGTGGAGGGTGATTGCACCATGGTCACCTCTTATGACCCGTCCAGCCGGGGCGAGCAAAGTGAGTTTCGGGGTCGCCGAGCGCCCGGTGGTCTACCGCCCCCATACCCCCATCGACAAACCGCAGCCCACGCACCAGAGAGCCATTCATGGAGAGCTCGATCCGTCGCCGAGAGGCCAATGAGCAGCCTCTCATGGACCAGATTCGCCACGCTCTGCAGAGTCGGGACGTGGAGGCGCTCGCCAACTTGTATGCCGAGGACGCCGTCCTCGAGGAGGTCTCGAGCCTGAACCCACCGGCGCACCCCATCGTGGTGCAGGGCCGCGACGCCATCCTGAAGCAGCTCCGCGACGAGTTTCAGCGCGACCCGGTCGGCGGGTGGCATCGCGAGGTCAAGAGCACGGACATCATCGACGAGATGGAGACCGACGAGGCCGTGGCCTTCACCGAGGTCCGCACCTACGCGGCCGGCGACAAGGTGATCACGCAGCACCTCGCGCACAAACGGAACGGCCGAATCCAGCACGATCGGCTGGTCGTCGCGCGCGACTCCGATTAGCCGCCGCCGTCATCGAGGCGAAGCCGGGAGCGCTCGTTCGATCGCGCGCTCCATTTCGGCATACGCCTCGGCGCCGAGGGCGAGCTTGCCTCGGTGGCGGAGAAGGACGCGGCCGTCGGGGCCGAGCAGGGCGAAGGCCGGGATATCGACGAGCCCGGCCGTCTTCGACCATGTGCCGTTCGTGTCGAGATAGGTGGCATAATCCATCTTCTCTTCACGTGTGGCCTCCTCGGCGGCCTTGCGTTCGGCCTCCGCGTCGTCCGGGTCGAAGCTCGAGACCCCGATGACCCGCAGACCGCGGGCCCCGAAACGTCCGTGCAGCGCGAGGACCGCGGGCACGGACGCTCGGCAAGCGCTTCAGGTCGGGTGCCAGGCCTCGAGCAGCACCAGCTCGCCGCGGGCCTCGGCGAGCGGCGTGGGCGCGCCGTTCACCCACGAGGACGCCTTCATATCCGGGAAATCGGCGAGGGGCGCCGTCGCTTCGTTCGCTGAAACCTCCGGGCTCGGCGGGTCTTTTTTTTCGCAGCCGAGCGTGGCGAGCGTGAGCGTGAGGAGCGCGAGGGCGAGGGGCTTCGGAGGGCGCATGCGCGTGTCAGGGCTTGCAGCCGAGCCGGAGGCTTCGATTCACCTCGCCGGCGCGGATCGCGTTGTTGCCGCTGCGCGTGGCGATCTCGATGGCGCGGGCCTGGATCGCGCATTTCTCGGCCGTGTAGCGGTCGGCCATCACGTGCAGCACCTCGGTCGCCTCGAGTGGCCTCCCTTCGTCTTCGAGGATCTGCGCGAGCCGGTTCAGCTCCTGCTTGATGACGTCCTCGTTGCTCTCGGCGAGCCGCACGAAGAAGGCCGCGGCGTCCTTCGCGCTGAGCGGCTTTCGGGTCGCGGCGAGCTTGGGCGCGTCGCGGTAGATCTCGTCCACGGTGCCGGCGGGCCCGTGGATCCGCGCCGCGCTCGCCGCGCCTTCGAGCGCCTTCCACGACTCGTCGAGGCGGCTCAGCTTGTGCAGCGAGAGCGCGAGCCTGTAGCCTGCGACGCTCGTGCGCTCGCTCGGCGTGTACTCGACGACGCGGGCGTAGAGCTTGTAGGCGTTCTCGTAGTCCTCGGCGTTGAAGAAGAACTCGGCGAAGTTCCAGTAAGCCTCGGGCACGAGCTCGCTCTTCGGGTGCTTCTCGATGAGCTCGAAGTAGATGGGCCGCGCCGAGGCGCCCTGTCCGTACGCCACGTAGAGCCCGCCGAGCCGGAAGAGGACCTTGTCCATGTCCTTGTAGTCCGGATGATCGGCGAGCAGCCTCTTATGGGCCTTGATCGCCTCGGCGGCGTACATGTCCGCCTTCTGGATGAGCTTCTGCGCCTCGGGCTTGAGGCGCTTGACCGCAGCGTGGTTACGCGGCGGCAGCACGGGGCCGGGCTTGGCAGGTGCGTCGCTGACCTCGCCCTCGGGCTCCTTGGGTTTGGGCGGCGGGGGCAAGGAGGCGACGTTCGGGTCGGCTTCGAGGGCGCGGGCGTGGTTGTTCTTCGAGAGCTCGGCGAGCAGCTCCCCGAGCCGATCGAGCGCCTTGGGCCGCCCGGGGTCGGACTTGTCGATGGTGGAGAGCAACGAGTTGAGCTGCCCGACCTCGCCGAGCAGCGCGGCGTCGGGCCCGGCCTCGGCTTGGGGCTTGGGGTTGCCCGAGGAGCCTTCGGACGAAGGATCCTTGGGATCGGGCGTTTCGCCGCCGCCACACCCGGCGAGGGCGAGGGAGAGGGCGAAGGAGACGAGGCAGGGGGCGAACGTTCGCATCGAGCGCATGCTAGGCGATCTTTACCGTCCGGCATCCGGGGCGAGCAAGATCGTGTCGCGCGTCGGTCGTGGTTCTTTCAAGCCTCCTGCTTCGAGGCGAGCAGGCGCGCGAGCCTCTCGGGCTCGACGCGTACGGTGAGGATCTTCTCCCGGTCGAACGTGACGGCGCCGGGCGCGCTTTTCCTGGGCTTCCGGACATGGCGGCGCTCGACGTAGCTGACCTCGCAGGCGTTCTCGCCGCGGGCGTCGCTGAAGTGGGCGGCGAGGGTGGCGGCGTCGACGAGCAGCTCGGCGGGGCAGTTTTGTCCCTTGTCGAGGGGGACGATGACGTGGGCGCCGTGGATGTTCTTGGCGTGGAGCCAGAGGTCGTGGGGCCGGGCGTGTCGCGTGATGAGCTCGTCGTTGTCCTTGCCGCCGCGGCCGACGAGGATGGTCCGCCCGAGGGCATCGCGGAACGCGTGGTACGGCCTGCGCAGCTTTTCCTGCTGCCGCGAGGTTTTCCCGTGGGAGGCGGCGTCGATCTCGGCGGGGGAGACGCCGGCTTGTCTGGCGCGCTCGGCGAGGGCGTCGAGGGCTGCGGGATCGGCGGGGGCCGCGGTGATCGCGTCGACGAGGGGCAGGAGCGTCTCCCAGGCGTGTTCGGTGTCGGCGAGGCGCTTCTCCATGACGGCGGCGCCGCGCTGGAGGCGCCTGGCCTTCTGGAAGAAGGTCTCGGCCTGGGACTTCGGTGGTTTGTCCGGCGCGAGCGTGACCTCGAGGGGTCCGCCTTCTTCCCAGTCGTCGAGGGAGGCGCGTGTCTGTCCCTTGGGGATCTTGTGGGCTTGGGCGATGAGCAAGCGTCCGATCTTCTGGAGGCGGGGGGCGTCTTGCAGGCGCGCGAGGTCTTGCCGGACGGCATCGGCGCGGCGTTCGATTGCCTTGAGCTTGGCCTTGGCGGCGCGGAGGAGGCCTGCGCGGAGCAGCTCGAGGGAGCGAGCATCGGAGGTCTCGACCATGGCGGCGCCGTGTCGTTCGAGGGCCTCGGTGGAGTCGATCCATCGGGTGGGATCGACGCCGTCGCGTGGGGGAGCGTGTTCGGGGTCGGGATCGAGGGGCCAGGTGACGAGAGCCCCTGCGGGGGAAGCGACCTGCGCCTGTCCACGACGTCCGACACGAAGGGAGAGGCGAGCGGGTGGGAGGGCGTCGTCCGGGGGGTCGAAGTCGAGGTGGAGAGCGCCGTCCTGGAGGAGGATGGAGCGGAGGCGGCGATCGAGGAGGTGGGCACGCATGGCCGCGACGAGGGGATGTGCGGCGGTGGCGCGCGCCCGCGGGAGGCGCGGGAGGAAGCCGAGTCCGGCGACATGGGGGCCGAGGCCCGCGGCGAGGAGGAGCTTGCGGCCAAGGTAGAAGGTGAGGGCGAGGAGGCCGGTGTCAGGGCAGAGGTGGGCTGCTTCGAGGCGGGCGTGGAGGAGGGGGGTGAGGGGGGAGGGTTCGGGGAGGGTGGTCATGGCGGGGGGAGAAGGTGTATACAGGCTGGTCGAGGCGGGCGGGAGCGGAGGAGAGGCGAGCAGGCGAGAAGGCGGCGAACGTACGGAAGATTGGGCCCCGTGGCGGAATGGTAGACGCAGGAGATTTAAAATCCCCTGTCCGGAAGGACGTCTGGGTTCGAGTCCCAGCGGGGCCACTAGCAGTGAAGAGGCTGTTTTTGTGACAGCCGGGGGGGAGGGGGAGCAGGAGGCGGCTGGCACGTGGGTGGCACGTGAGGTCCGGGAAGGGGAGACCGGGCGGCCGAGTCAAGGGGGACGCGCGGAAGACGTGGTGAAGGGGGCGGACGGCGGAGGCGGAGCGGGCGGAGCCGGGGCGGGCTCGGTTGGGGGACCCGGAGCGGGTGGGCTCGCAGGGCCGCGGGCGGCGATGCTGGCGGCGTTGATCGAGGCGCAGCGGGTGGCCGTCGCAGCGGGGGATTTGGAGGCGGCACGGGTGGCCGCTGAGGCGGTGGGGAAGTTGTTGGTGGGGATTGCATAAGCGGGATCCGTGTTTCCCTGATGAGGGGCGCCGCTTCATTCGCGCCGCCCCTCATCAGGTAAGGCTCTCGATTGAGAGTCAGCGGAGCAGGTGGGGATCGAACCCACGCAGGGCGATAACCCTGGCCACTGTTATTATGCAGGCGCTTTTACCACTCAGCCACCGCCGGCAGCGCGGGAAGAGTCCTCGCGCGCTGCCGGCGAGTGCCGAGCGTGCTTCCATGTCAGGGTCCCTCCCTTCCACGTGGCTTCGACGGGTCAGAAGGTCTTGCGACGCGATATCGGTTTTGCTCCCTTGGAGTTAGGTTGGTGGGGGTACCGGTGGCGTGAAACGAGCCGCTAATATGGTTGATGTTTCCATTCCGTAGGCTATCAGTCAGAGCAATCCGCACCTGTCGAAGGAGCCAGCCTTCTTGGTGCTGACGCAATCCTGACGGCCAGTCGTTCATCGACTGAAAAACAGTGGAGTGGATCACGCATGTCGCGATTGACGAGTCCCCATTCAGCCCGTTCAGTTGCACCTGGATGTTCGCGCCTCCCGCAGGGGGCGGCTGTCGGTCGATGCGGCAATGGTCACCCGAACGGATAGTGCCTGCGTTCCCACGAAGTTCACCAAATTGAAGGCGCGCGATAAGGATTGTTGCCTCCGTCCGCACGGTCGAGGCCACGGCGTCGACACCGGGGTGCCCGGGTGCAGGTCCAGCGTCCTCAACGCGAACGCGAACGGCCTCCGCACTTCCACTGGACGCACTGTCCGATCTACCCATTCGACACCTACCCACCCCCCCTCGGCACCATGCCCTCGGGCCCCTTCCCCCCCTCAATAGTGCTCGCGCATCCCCGATGCGCATCACCTACCTCTTCTTGCGGCGCCCACGAGCGGATTCGCCCCCGAGTTTCCGAGAAATCACAAGTGCCTCTTCGAGATGATACTGCATCCGGGCCAAGTCATCCGATTCATCGCGCCACAGTTCAAGTTGCTGGACTTCACGCGGGCTGTCGTCCGAGTGGGACAACAGAGCGATCGCTTCGATACCAGGCATAACTTCCACAAGGATGCTCTTTAGTCCACGAAGAGCACCACGCGGCCTGAAAGCGTGCACGTCCATCATAACTTCCAGTTCGGGGACCGCGAGGTCACACGTTGGTCGTGCTCTCATGTCAAACGGCCGCTCAATTTCACGCGCCACCCGCAACGCGACAGCCCCATCTCCGGTCGCCGCGAAGCTCGCTTCGCGGTGCAGGCCCGAACACAATGCATACCACGGGAGGACATCGCCGCTCAGCCGCTGCCCGAGTCGATAGTGTGCAAGTGTACCTCCGGATACGTGACTGAGAAGGTATCCAAGCAACAGTAGCGTACCGACATCGCTCAAATTGTTGCGGAGCTGCTCTGCGACTCGACTGAATAGGGTAACTCGATCCTCGATGGTCATTCCGGGCATTCTCGCCACGTCCGCGTCCAGTCCTCGAAGACTTGGCGAAAGCTCCTGCAGTGCGTCGCTCTCGACCACACCTGCCTGCCACAAATGTGTGCAAGCTGTAAAAACAGGTCGGGGCAAATCTGTTCCATAACTCGATTCGCCGGACGCCAAGGCAGCAAGCACGTTCCATGCGGCGGCGTACCGCCTTTGCGATGCCAGACGAACTTCATCTCGCAGAAGACCGAACAGCCTCAAGTAATTTTCGAATGCTTTGCGGACAGTTTTTCCTGAACGGTCTAAAGCAATAGACCTTGCGGCGATGAAAGAAAATGTCGCAGCGCACTCACGAGTGGTACACGGAGCATTCGTTTGAGAACGCGCATCCATGATCACGAGTGCAATGCTTGCGGCAAGAAGCCGCCGATCCACCATTTGTCCATAGTCCTCGACAAATTCTTCCTGGGTTAGTACGCGACAGAAGGCAGTAAATGGCGAGTACGCCTCAAGATACGTAGTCACCCAAGCCAACATAGCTCGACGCTCGGCCTCTGATTCAACGAGCGCAAGATGGGGCATCGCATCCGCCTCATCACCATACCAAACCAGCGCTGGTCCTGCGAATTTGCGAGGGACTGAGCGGACACTCGAGAGCCCTTGAATCCTCCTTCCTGACGCCAGCGTCTGGAGGTCTTCCCTAGTTGCTCGCAACTTTAGTTGCATCTTTTATCGCGTCCCGCCGAAGATTGCATCCCAACCCGGTTCGTCTGCCACGTCCTCTTCATCCCGCAGTGCTTCGCCGAGCCAGCCAGCAAAATCCGCCTCATGATAGATATCTAGCGCAGTTTTGGCCCGCGTCACTGCTGTGTATGCTAGATTGCGTTGCTCACGACCCTTGTTGCTTTCAAAGGAAGGAAGGTGCACAACCCTGAATTCAAGACCTTTGGCGGAGTGAATTGTGCAGCAAACCACATGTCTCTCGTCGTCCCACCCGACCCCTTCTGAAAGCTTATACGCTTGCCCTGCAAGTTCCGAATTACCAATGTACTCCCAGAATTGATTCAGGATATCATTTCTGGTGCAGAGGACGCCCAAATATTCACCCGGGTAACTATCGAGCTGAAGCTTGAGTGACTCCACAATTTGTTCGAACTGCTGACGCAATGGTTGGCGATGTATACGAACGCGCCCAGGTGGTCCTGGGTAGTTTGAGGTTGGCTTGATCGCAACGTGCCCCCTGCTTACCTTCGCAAAACGGTCGGCTAAATCGCAGATTTGTGGTGCGTTTCTGTAATGAAATCGCAAAACCTTGCGATCCTTTGCCGGGATCAGCTTCGATATTTCATCGAGCCCAGCCGCATTTTCGTAGATGAGCTGGCGATCATCACCTACAATGAATAGGTTAGATGCACAGCGAGAGAACAAGCGAATCTCTTCTTGTGTGCAGTCCTGCGCTTCATCGAGTAGTATTGTTGTATGGAGCGTCGTAAGGTTCCGCGCTTCTATCTGATCGAACAGGCGTTGCGCGAGCTGCGAACGACGCGTAGTCAGGTCATCCGATAGATTGGCTAAGGAGCCCCCGTTAGCGTTAAGTTGGCGCATCATCCACCCCATTGTCGTGTCAACTCGATCGGGAGGGAATACGCCATAACGCCGGGCACCAGCGACCAGAAACGACTTCAGTGCAAGCGTAAACGAGAGAACTGCAAAATTATACATTCCCTTCCCGTGAAGGTAGTTCGCTCGAAGCAGCAGCAGATTCGTTTTGCCTGAACCCGGAGGCCCAGAAATGAGAAATCGGCCGGTATCACCCAGGCGCACCACGGCACGCTGATCTTCGTCGAGTTGCTTTTCGTCAACCCACCATGTGCTCATCAGTCAAACCTCCTTTAGGAGCGCCAGCAGCGCTGATTCGATTTGGGCGAACGCCGTCGAATCAATCTCATCCCATCCGTGACCAACCGCGCGGAGTTCACCATCTTCCTTGTGACCCAATCCGGCGCGCACGGTTAAGCGTGCGCCGACCATAGTTGCCGAAACAATAAGTGGAATCGCGTGAGGCAAGGCCATAACGCCACCTGGCTCAAGCACGGCCTTCACCCTGATGGTCGTTCCTACTATCTCTGAGTCGACGGTAGAGCGCGATATCGCGATGCAAAAACGCCTGACCTCAGACTCCAGTTGGCGACGAAGGGATGCCAGTGTTCGTCGCGCGGTCTCGGCGCACTCTGCTAGATTGGCTGCCGGAGCTATGGGGCTTGGCTTTTCTTCTACTACGGTCGCCAATAGCGCCCGAACCTCAGCCATGCTCTGCGGACGTGCCTTGGGGTCCAGTAGTGTGGTTTGGTGCACAAATTTGTACCATGGCCCTTCTGGAAGGTTCGACTGTATCATGACAGGATCAGGATCTTTACCTGTTGCAAGATACGATACAACCCGACCTAGGCTATACACATCCGCTGTGAACGTCGCCCCGTGAGGGTCATGGTACATTTCGGGAGCTGCGTAGCCTAGTGTGCCGATGAACCGCGTGTCCGAAGTAAGAATGGCGGTCGTCTTTCCATGTGGCTGCCTTACCAATCCCCAATCGGCAACAACGAAGCGAGAGCCCCCGTTTTCCGTGACGCGAAGGATATTGCCGGGGGTAACGTCTCGGTGAACATGCCCCGCCGCATGCGCTGTCTCCAGGCCACCACTCACATCTGTGACCATTGCTACTATTGCTGGATGAGTAAGCGGTGACAGTTTTCTCAAATCGCCATCCGCAAGAGGCATAATGAACCACTTGCCCTTCGGATCTGCGTCGAGGATGGGCATCACGTTGGGATGCACCAGGCCACGTTGGATGTCAATTTCGCGTGCCATGCGGCGCCGCGCGTATTCAGTCGAGAATGATTCTTTGAAGGCCACCTCGCGTTGCGTCGGCTTGTGAACCGCGCGGTACACGGTTGCGCAGCCACCTCTGCCGATGGGCGTGCCTTTGGTAACCTTGTAGTCTCCGCGCTCTCCTGCCATGGGCGCGGTGTTCTACCACATCGCAGACGCGTTGGGATAGTGCTCTGGCCTCCGGTCGCGGCGCAAGAATATGTAACTGAACCAACGGTCCGCCGTTACCCTGGAGCCTCCCGTGGCCCTGCGGGGGGGCCAGCGCGCTCCACGCAGTTCGGCCCTACCGCCCCCGCCCCCGCCTCCGCGGCGGCCTTGCCCCCGCCCCCGGCTCCCCCCGCGCTGCGCCGCATTGCTGCGCTCCCCATTCGCCACTTTCGCGCCCAACGCGACATGACGGCCTGCACGGCATCATCGGCGCCAATCTTTTTGGTGGCGTGGGGAAGGCGCTGCTTGGATCGGGTGCTAAGGACGCGTGCCTGATGCTGCCCGCGCGCCTGCCGCTCGAACGATCCACAGCCGAAGCGCCGGGAGCGATGCCCGCACCGCGGCGAGCTCCCACAGCTCCGGGCCCGTGGGCCTACTCATTGGACGGCGCCTCCCGCCATCAAGATCAAAATGCGGGCCGCATCGCGCAGCCGCTCGGGTCCTTCCGAGACCGGCGCGCCTTCCACCGGCTCGCACGCCCAGCACTGTCCGTCTTCCTTGCGGACGCGCCGAAGCGTCCCGATCGCGCGCCCTCGCACCTCGAGCCGATACCCGAAAGCGATGCCGCGTAACCTCACGAGCCGGCTCACACCGGAACCCGCAGTTCGACGTGGGTGATCCCCTCGCGGAGGATCTCCGCCATCGGGTCCCCGGTCCTGGCCTGCACGAGCGTCACGACGCCCTGTTCTTCGAGCCGAACCAATGCCGGGCGGATGGCACCCTCATAGGGGAGGTGGGGCAGCTTCTCACGTAGCCGGGCCGTCGAGATCCGACCGTCCCTGTCAGGACGCAGCCGCGAGAGCGCCAAGTGCACGACAAAAGCCGTGTAGGCAGCTTCCCCCTCACGCCGAGCGGCGAGCGCTTCGCGAGCCACCTCGATCGCCGCCCGTTGATACAGCGGATCCGCGAGAACCACTTCGAGCAGCAGAAACTCGCCGTGGCCCTGATCGGCGAGGTTCCCGAGCGAAAGACGAGTCACTTCCTGCGAGCGCGGAGGGGGAACGGGGGGCAGCCGTTCAGACACGCGCGACGTGCCGAAGAACGCATCCCCCATCGCATCCCAGAACGACGCCCATCCAGCCTTGAACCGCACCCAGAGCGGCACCGCCGGCGGCTTGACGATCGTGTCGCGCACAGCCACGAGGGGCTCGGTGAGCGTCTGCCGCTCGTGGACGGCCCCCGTCCCGGCCCCGCCGTCCACGAGCGCCGACCCCTGCCACACGAGCGTTGCCTCGTCCTCGTCATCGCCCGTCGGAACGGGCGTAGGTCGGTCTTGCAGGGCGAGCATGACGCGATCTCCTTCCGAAGGAAGGCTCATCGCCCGAGGACGAGGCGTGCGTGCACCATTCCGCTTTCACACGGACCTGGCCATTGCCATGACGCAGTCAGGCGCGCGCCCGCGCCCCGTCCCCGAGCGACGAGCCAAGGAAAAACCTCCCCCTCCCGGGCCGATGTTGCGGGGCCCTTCCTGACTAGGTGCGCGAGCAGGGGATCCCCAAGCCACAAATCGGCCCGGGAAGGGTGAGGCCGGGGGCTATGCCCAGAAGGCCCCCAGCGAGCCCGTGTGCACAAAATAGCTTGCGGGCTCGCTGCGAGCATCCGGAGCAACTTCGCCCCTCAGATGGATATTCGCCGCACGCCGATCGTGGTGACAACGAAGCCCGAGATTTTCTCGCGCGGCTCGCGCGCCGCCTACGCCTGCCCCACGGTCAGCGCGAGGCCCGTCGCGTCGCGCCTGGCGAGGAGATCGGCGGCGTTCCACGTCCGGATCGGGAGGGCGCTCGAGCCGAGCATGTAGAAGACGGCGGTCAACTCAGGGGCATGGTACGCCACGAGCTCAACGCCCGGGAACACGGTCCACACGAAACGCAGGCGGTCACTGACGCGAGGTTCCACGCCCGCGACGGTAGCGCGGCGCGTTTGTCCTGGGAAGGGCCTACCTGAGGATCCAGTGCGATTTGCGGCAACAGAAGGTGATCGCGCTGTTCTTGTTTGGCGAGGCCGAACCCTTCGGCGCACCGCCGGAGCTCGAGCACGTGCCCTGGAAGTACGTCACGTCCGTCACCGCCTTGGCTCCGATGGCGCGGCCAGGGGGGTGGACGTCGATGCACTTCTCGTCGATGGACGAGATGCTGCTCTTCTCGAACTCCAACGAGCACGCGCCATCGGAGTAGAGACGAAGCGATCCCATGCACCCGCTCCCCACCGGCGCCCCGCACTCGCACGCCTCGCAGCCCCGATCATCGATCGGCTCCTCGGGATACATCTCGTACCGCTCGAAGTTGTAGTTGTCCGGGCACGGCTCCGTCACGCCCTTGCCGTGCACGCAGTAGAGAAACTCGGGGCCAGGATCGGCCACGCAGTACCTCTTGTTCGCGCTCTCGCCGCACGTGTCATCGTGCGTGTTCGCCATGCACGCGAGCGCGCCGAGCTTCCACTCCCTCGTCGTGGTGAACGCAGGCGCGGCGCTCTTCGGCGCGCAGGACTCGCTCGTCGGACCAGGGAGCGCCGACGCCAGCACGGACTGCGCGCAGAGCTCGCCGCCGCACGATGCGCCGGCCGGGAGCCCGTTCTCGCTCGTGCACGATCCATCCCATCCCGCCGGCCCGCTGAACGGCAACGAGACGGCCGCGCTCTCCGCGCACGTCCCGGCGCGGATCTCGATCGACTGCGGCGGCTCACCGTCGCATGTCCCTTCCGAGGGCTCGCACGCGCACGCCTCGCACTCGGCCGGGGGCGCGACGAGCTGGTCGAAGAGGCGGAACTTCTCGTTAGGCGCGTCTTCGGGGCATGCCGCAGGGAGAGCGTCCGCTCTGGCGAACCGGACCGAGACGGGGACCTCGCTCCAGTAGCCAGCGCCGCCGCTCGGCACGGGCACGCATTTGCCCATGCAGGTGTTGCCGGCCTGCGGCGTGGGGCCGGGGTTGAAGGCCCCTGCTTCCGGCGCTGCGTCGAGCCCAGCATCGGCGAGCTGCGCCTTGCAAAACTCGCTGGGAAACGGCGCATCCGGATCACACTCGAAGATCCCGGTTTGGGGTGGCGCCGAACAGCCCAACACGAGGGACACAACGACCTGCACGACGAGACGCTTTCGCATCGCTCAGAACTCCCAACCACCGGTGACTTGCGCGCCGATCATGAGCGGCGGCTGATCCACGAGAACCGTTTGACCAACAACAATCTTCATGCCGCGGCTGAGCCCCAGGAGGTCGACCGCAGCTTGCACGGAGAAGGACCGGCCGAGGGACAGCCTCGCACCAACGCGTCCGCCCATGCCTGGCTGGATAAACGACACGGACTCCTCCTCGTAGCTGGCTCCGTCGGCTGAGACGTTGGTCGCCCCCACGTGCCCGAGCGCGCAGCCGACGAGAAAACGGTAGTGCAGACACGCACTCAAGATCCCCCCCACCGTCATCGCGCTGATCGGCTCGCCCGCAACGCCTGACGGCAGCCACGCCGCGCGGCCCTCGATGCCGATGGACACGATCTCGTTGGGCCTCAAACTACCGCCAAGCACGGCGCCTACCGCCGGCTGCCACGACGCCACGCCGAACAACACGACCGGCCCCGCGTTGATCGAGCCGCCGATCCCGCGCTTCTTCTCGTCACCGACGACACCCCCGCGGATCGGCTCTCGCCTCGTCAGCTCGTCGTCGGGGGGCTCGTCGAGGTTCGTCGCAGGCCCGCTCTCGCGCCGCCGGAGCAGTCGCTCCGGAGGATCAAGCGGCGCGAACGAGGGAAGCGGACGCAGGGCCAGCGTATAACGCAACGTCCCGCCCTTGATCGCCTTGAAATCGATGACCGCGTCCTCGAATCCCTTGAGCGCCGCCCGCAGCTCGTGCTCGCCGGGCGGGACGAAAAGAATAAAACCCGTGTGTCCTTGGCGATTCTTGGGCACGCCGTCCAGCGTGACGTGTGAATGCGGCTCGGATACGGTCACCTCGACGCGGCAAACCTGCGAGATCGCGACGTCGTACGCCGTGAGCCAGGCATGCCGTTCCTGTGGCGAGACCTCCGGTCCACGTCCGCGCTCAATCGCATCGAGCAGCAGATCCGCGGCCTGCGTGGGCTTGCGCAGCTCGACGAGCAGAGCCCCGAGGCGCCCACCTACGATGGGATCTTCCTTGATCTTGAAGGCTTCGGCGTACGCCATCGCAGCCTCGGGCAGCTTCCCCGCGGCCCGCTCGCGCTCCGCCTTGGCGACCAGCGCCGTAAATTGTGCGGCCTGCACGGCTTCGTCTGCCGAAAGCGAGGGCGGCGGCGCTTCCTCGGCGAGCGCAGGCGCCCCGAGCACGAGAAATGCGGCAATGACGAGACCGGACCGCAGCATGCCGCCCAGGGTACACGATCCGCGACAAACCGGTCAAGATGGTAGAGACAAACCAAGGAGAAAAACGAGGAGCTACCGGTTGCCCTTCGGGAGAAACGAGAGGCCCGAGAGCTCGACCACGACCGGAGGGTGTGTCACGGTCGGACGCGAAGCAGCACGTCCGAGAGCCGGCACTTTCGCCGGCTTGGCCGCGGGCGCGGGCACAGTTTCCGGGGGAGCTGCGGGCGGCGCGGGCTCCGGAGCCTCGTGCACCGCAGCCAAGATCGGCGCGCGATACCCGAGCCCGGTACGCGCCATGGGACGCTCGGGCACCGGCGCGAGCAGGAGCAGACCGATGATCACGCCGAGCGCGTTCCCTGTCGGGTGGGCGTAGCCGAAAAGCTTCCGGAGCCGTTCGAGGCGGGCTGCATGGTCCTCGTCGACCAGCCACAGAAAGGGCATGAAGCTGCGCAGGTCATCACGCGAAATGCCGCTTTTGTCGAGGAGAAACGTCCGCGCGCGCTCGAGCCGCTTCTTCGCCAGGGCTTCCGAGATCCCGAGCTCTGCGGCGGCCTCCTGGTGCGACCACCCCTCGATGCCGACGAGCAGGAGCACCTCGAAGAACTCGGGAGGCAACTGCTCCATGGCCTTGGCGATCTTGCGCTGGACATCGCGCCAGTGGGCGATGCGCTCGGGTGAGGCGGTCGGCGCGGGCGTGACTTCGGTCTCGCCATCCTCCGGCGAGAAACGCGCGTCGTAACGCCGCTTGGCGCGGTCGCGGTCGCGGGAGACGTTCGCGGCGATCCCGAGCGTCCATGCCCGTTGATCGCCGACCTCGGGATCGTAGTTCTCGCGGCTCTCGACGGCCTTGGTGAAGACGTCCTGCGACTCGTCCTCGACGCCGTCGTTGCTGTTGGCGCGCTTGTGGCTCTCGCCCGCGAGGAAACGCGCAACGTCGGCACGCAACTCGACAAGGCGGGCGAGGAAGCCGGGACCGTCGCCTGGCTTGCCCTTCGGTTTCTTGCCCATGACTACTATTGGCCGGTCGAGGGAAGTGGTGACTCCGGTTTTTCGTGTCGTGTGCGATTTTTGGACGGCGCGTGATGTTGGTCACTTCTTCAGGTTGAAGAACGCCATCTTGGTCTCACGATTCCTGATCGTCACGATCCGCGTACGCGACCCGCACTCGACCACGTGCGCGCCCGGAGGAAGCTTCAACCGGAGCGTCGTGCTCGAAGTAATCGACTGACCATCCACGGAAAACTCACAGGAGCCGCCCACGGCCACGGCGACAAGCGTCCCCAGCTCGGGGGCGAGGCCCGCGGGCGCGCCGGACGACGCGGCCACGGCCGGGGGGATAGTGCTCACCGGCGCGGCCGGGAGCGGGGCCGGTGCAGCGCGCTGCTCGGTTGGGACGCGCTGGGGTGCGCTTGTTAGGCTCGGGGCCGGCGCAGCGCGCTGCTCGGCCGGGACGCGTTGGGGCGCGTCGGGGGCGGCGGTCACGGACGGCGGCACCGGCGGCAGCTCGTCGACGACGGACGGCTCGTCGGGGAGCTCGTCGACGGCCGACGGCGTCGCTGCTGGGGACGTTGGAGGTGGCTGCTGCGGGGTGAGCTTGTAGACCGCAACCGCCGTGGTCACCATGCCGATCATCGAGAGGAGAGCAACGCGCCACGGGCTCATGACCGCGAGGTTTACCACCGCGAGGAGACCGTGTTTGTCAGGGAATGGTGAAGGTTTTTAACGTTCCGGACGCTGAAATAGGAGCTTGGCCGCAATCCCCAGCAGTCCGAGCCCGACCGATCCACGGCCCTGCTGCGTCCTGCGTGGCGCCTCGACGTCGAGCCACGGCCCGACGTGCCTCGCGCACATCTCCGGCAGCACACGGGAACACTGTGCCGCGTGCGCAGTCGCATCCGCCTTCGCGCTCGCGTACGAGTAAACCCACAGCGCTCCCTGCCGCGTGATCGCGGGCCGCTCCAACGGCCCAGCACGCTCGAGCGGCAGCCCCGTACCCATTCGCAGGACGCGCACCGTGGACGCGAATGCCCGCCCCTTCGGCAGCTCCTCGGTGTACGTCTGGAAGGTATGCGTGGCTACGAGCAAGATCCGCCCGCGTCGAGCATCGTCCGCGAGCGCGCGAAGCCAGGCAATTTGCCACTCGGCTGGCGGCCATGAAGCATGCGTTCCGTCGGCGAGCAGATACGCGCTTGCCCGAACGCCGGACATGCAGAGGGCACGCACGCGCTGACACCCGGCCGAGTACCCGATCAACGCGACCCGCGACACCTCGTGCACTCCGGCCCGGTGATGGGCGAACTCCAGGAGCTCCTCCATC
Organism: Polyangium spumosum; assembly: GCF_009649845.1. NCBI lineage: Bacteria > Pseudomonadati > Myxococcota > Polyangiales > Polyangiaceae > Polyangium > Polyangium spumosum. Next base: position 1,328 of record NZ_WJIE01000039.1, on the reverse strand, counting down.
ATCGGGCCGTTGGCGAGGCCGTCGGCGACGATGCACGGACGAGGTCCAAACGCGGCCCGCAACTTCGGATCGAGGTCACTGCTCACGAGGAACGCCAAAACCAGCGGCCTCGGATGCCCCTCTCCGGCTTGGACCAGTCGAAGTGCCACCCCCTACCTCCGTACGAAAATCGCAAGTGCGAGAACGCCCCAAAGTGCTCGACCGATCGTGCTTTCCCCGCTTCCCAATTCGTAGAACTCGACGTCTTCTCCGTAGAAGAAGCGCAGGATGGTCCGATGATCGTACCCGTGCGCGGCCAGCCAGTGCGCGCAATGCTGGCCAAGACAGCCGCGGTTCCCTGGATGCGACCGAAGCGAAAGGCCGGTGGGGACGACTTCGGATCCTCGTCTGCCGACGTTGTAGGTCACCCAGCGTTCGGTCTTCGTCGGATCGGACCCGAGCGACCCGTCCGGCTTCCAGAAGGCGCCCGCGACATGGTTCGCGAGGATCATGCGCCCCTGGTATCGGAGCACGATCCCCTGCGTCACGGAGGCGGCAACCACGCATTCCTCGCTCGCCCCTCGCGCGAACACCTGAAACTGCTCCCCGCTCGGAATCGCAGTCGTCCGCCCCAGCGTCGGCCGATCCCGCATCGCCCGCAACACGAACGTCCGCGCCGCGATGGCAAGCGCGGCTTTCGCCTCCGGATGCGCGTACGGATGCTCGCCCGCAACCACCCGCGGCACGTACTCGCGCTCGAGCGAGAGCCATCCCGCAGACGTGAAAACACGCTCCGGAGCTTCGGAAGGCTCCTCTCCGATCACCATGCTCACACCTGAAATCCGTGCTGCACCACGAAGATCCCGCACTCCGTCACCGGCGAGTTTCCCGGATGCAGCCAGACGCGCGCCGTCGCCCGTCCCGCGTCGCTCGCAAAACGGAACGTCCATCGTTCCACCGGGCTCGGGTACTTGGCCATGGCGACCACTTGCCGCTTCTGGATCAGCGGCCCGACAATCACCGTGGGCAGCGTGGCAAGCAATGCCTCCTTGCCGAACACCGGATCCAGAAGCGTGAGCGTGGCGGAGACCCGCCACTGCGGGGGAGGCTCGTCCCCCATCAGCGGCGGCTGCTCGATGATCACGACGCAATGTGTCGACGGGCCGAACTGCGGATCCGATTCGACGACGTTATGCTTCGACTCGCTATTGATCTCCGCCACGCTCACGGCATCCCCCCTTCAGGTCTTCACGCCCGACTGCTGCTGATGGTGCTGGAACGCGATTCCGTTGAGGGAGAGCTGCACGTAGAGCCCCACCTCGAGCGGCCGCATGACCACACCTCCGAGT
>NZ_WJIE01000038.1 GCF_009649845.1 Polyangium spumosum | reverse complement strand
GACACAGGGATCCACTCCGTCGGCTGGGCGAGCCGCGTGCAGTGGATCATGCCTGATGGCGCTTGTCGATCCCCCTCGCGCAAGTACTCGAAATGAACGGGAAAGTGGAACTGATCGGCGCTCTAGGGCATGCAGCAAATGCGGGCGCTGCTCGCATTTGGCTATTCGTCGACGATGTCGATGCTACGTTCCTAAGCACGCCTGAGGAACGTTTAGCGGCCAGCACTTTTTTCAGCGCCTGTCGCAACCTCTGTAGCATGGTAGAAGGGCTGACTGTACGCGCTTCTGTGCGCACAGATGTTTGGACCATTCTCGCCCAAGCCGATGAGTCGCTCGACAAATGTGAACAATACATGCTGGATCTCGCTTGGAGCACACTTGAAACGGGGCAAATTCTCGAGCGTAAAATTCTCAGTTATTTCCGCCGGCAGTATCCGCACGACAGCAGATACTCCGAGCTGGAGCCCCGTAAGGATGGCGGCGCCATATTCGGGCTTGTATTCCATGAACCGTTTTATTGGAACCGGAAGCCGCTGGAAGCATTTCGCCCTATTCATATACTGAGCGCCGGTCGGCCGCGCTGGGCGGCCCAACTCTGCAAGATGGCTGGCCGCTCGGCTGCGAAGGTGGGCCGCAACCGGATCACCCTGAAACATATTACGTCGCAGTTGCGCGAGTATGGCGAGGCTCGAATCGACGATCTCTACAAGGAGCATCGTCATCAGTGCTCTAATCTTGAAGGGCTTATCGAAGGTTTTGCCGGCGGTGCAAAGCGATACGTTACACATGATTTGCTCAATCGAATTGCCAACAAAGTATTTCGTGAAGTAGGCATGCCAGAGATTGATGGCGTCAAGGCTGGCGCCATCGAAGTGGCACACTTCCTCTTCCGAATTGGCTTCATCTGCGCTCGCGATGACTCGGATCCCACAGTCTCCTTGGGATTCGTACGATTTGAAGATCGCCCCAACCTACTTCGAACGCGTGCGAATCTGGACGACGGCTTGGATTGGGAAATTCACCCAAGCTATCGAAAAGTTCTGCGGATCGGTTCCTCCGACGACATTGATGAGTAGTGGTGACACGGAACAGCATCTTCCCTCGCAGGTGCCGAAAGCGGAGCACGGGCGCTCGCGCTCTGTCTGTGCCTCGCGGCCCTCGCCACTGCGCCCGGGGCCGAACCCCCGTCGTTCCGAGCATGCCCGTTGTTGCCCCACTGTTGCCCCAACCCATGCACCGGTGGGTCTCGAAACGTCTCGTTGCGGTCAACTTCAGCTCGCCCCCTCGATCTCGCAGAACGGCCGGGATCACCGCTGTTTTGCTGCTGATCTCCGTGTGGTTCGAGGGTGCTGCTAGAAGCTACCTAAGCCGTTTCCTAAACCGAAGGTCGCAGGTCCGATTCCTGCCGGGGGTGCCAATGATTCCGCGGGGTTACGAGCCATCCCCCCTCGCTCCCTCCCCGCCGACAAAAGCTGTGGCCTCACTGTGGCCTCAACCGAGAACGGCGGTCGAGCCCAGCCGAGGACGTGTCCTCTTCCGGGCCCTGCTCGACTGTCTGGAGCTGTTCTTGGGATGCGGGCGGCGGTGCGGTGACCTCGCCTACCATGCTCCGGTCGACCCTTGCCCCCGGCGTTGCACCGAGGGCCGCGTGGCCGGGCGTCAGTTCTTCTCCCCGTCGCCGTTCCCGCCACGACGGCGGACCGGCAACCGACGAGCGGCCTCCTCGAGGTCTTCCTTGAGGAAGTGCACGTAGCGCTGCGTGGTGGACAGGTTCGTGTGACCTGCCATCCGCTGCACGACATGCACGGGAATGCCTGCGCGGAGCCAAGTCGTGATCGCGAAGTGGCGCAGGGGATATGAGATCGAGCCGATCGGGCTAGAACCCGCGGGAATCGGCCTAGAGACGGTCGAGCCGATCGAGCCGATCGGCGAGCGTAACCCCGCGATTCCTGGTCGCTTGACAGAATTCCGACGAGAACACGAGGCGACCACGGCCCCCCCGTCGAGCCCCCTCGTCCAGGCGACCGCGGCCGTCCGTGCGATGCTCGACGCGGCGCTCGTGTCGGGTGACATCGAGGGCGCGCGGCGCGCTACGGTCGCCCTGCAAGCCCTCCTCGGCGAGCCCCCGACGTCGGGCCACGATGCGCCCGTCTCGGCCGTCAAGAGCACGCGCAAGCGCCGAAAGGCGTAGGCCGCTCCCATGGCCCCGAGCGAGCTCGTGAGGGTTCGCCCGGGGCTCGCCCCTTCCCGATCTCCCCCTGCACCATGTGCGCGCCGCGCCGAGCGGCACGAACTCGCGGCGTAACCGGCCCGCGAGGAGCGCCGCCGCAGCGCGCCCCCGCTATTGCGCGGCCGTGCTCCCGTGGATCACCTCATGATTGCCAGCAAGTCACGCGCTCGCGAAAGCCTGCTTTTGGCCGTGCCGAGCACCACGCCGACGGTATCGGCGGTCTCGCTCGTCGTGTACTCGAGCGCGTCGAGCTCGACCACCCTGCGCAGGTTCGCAGGCAATCGCTCGACCATCCGCAGAGCTTCGCGAGCCTCGAAGCGGAGAGCGGGATCCCCCCCACGCGAGGGTGTTTCGTCTGCTGGGCCCCCTCCGCTCCGCCTTGCGATCCGCCGATAGCGCCGGGCGGCCCGGACTGCAAACGCCGCTACGAGCGTCCGTGCGGCGTCCACGTCAGCCTTCCCATCGATAACGCGGATCCGGCGCTCCTCCGAATAGCGCCAGAATGCCAACAGTACATCTTGCGCCAAATCGTCACGATCCGGAGCGAGAACGCCTACCCGGCGAGCGATGCCGCAGACGTAGGGCCGAAGCTTCTCTAGATCGCACGGATCCAGCGTGATTCGTTCGCTATGCTCGCCCGTCTCTTCGTTGACCACCCATTGCCGTTGCATGGCGTCCCTCCGTTCGTTTCAGCCGCTCCTGTCCAGCGTGCAATCGTTTCCAGGCGGTAGCGCGCGAGGTTGCGAGCCCCCGCGCTATCTCGCCGATCGAATAGCCTTCGAGGTGGAGCCGCAGCGCGGCGCGCTCGACGGGCGGCAGCCGTTCGGCGCGGTCACACCATTGCGCAAGCGCGGCGCGCTCCTCGGGCGAGGGCGACGGGTCGAGAGCGCTCCTTTGCAGGTCTCTCCCTGACATGAGCACCTCGACCCTATGACGGGCGAGGCGTCGCCAATTCATCGCGAGAAACCACGCCGTTCGCATGAGCCATTCGGCAGGGTTACGCGGCGCTCTGCTTAGCTGGGAGTATTGCAGAAACACGCGCTGCGCGAGGTCGTTCGCGTCGGCCTCATGCACACCGAGCCGGCGCAGCTTCGCGACAATTCGCGGCCGTTCTCTGGCAAAAAGGCGGACGAATCCCGCCCCGCTCGCGCCCGTCGGGCGCTCGGGTCCCTTGCGCTGCATTGTGCATCGCTCCCGGCCGCGTAGTGCGGTCGAGGCTCGATTTACGAGCGGCCGTGACCCGGTGGCAAGCTCATTTGCGTACGACGATCGTTTTTCTTGGCCACATGTTGCACGAAGGCGATATGCCACGCCGCACGCATGCAGCATTGATCGTGCGTGTCTTCGATGCGTCAGCGATCAGGCCGGGCCGATTGACAGATATTCGCCGCTCGACCGTCGACAAATATCCGGGCGGCCGTCCTCGCGGCGCTCGCCAAGGTGGCGATCGAGTAGGCCGAGGCCGAGGACCAGGGCGCCTCGATGGGGGGCGCTCGCGGCCGTCCTCGCGCGTCAGGACCGCGCGCCCGGGTGAAGAGCACGTGCACGAGCTCGCGGCCGTCCTCGCGGCGCTCGCGGCGCTTGCGGCGCTCGCGGCCGTCCTCACGCGTCGAGCCGCGCCGCCCGGGTGAAGAGCACGAGCACGAGCTCGCGGCCGTCCTCGCGGCCCTCGCGGCCGTGGGCGTCGAGCCGAACGAGGACGAGGCCGATGGGCGCCTCGATGGGGGTTCGATTGTCCAGGAACACGGGACGGAGCGGCGAGGGGGCGGCGCTCAATTCGTGACGAACACCCCGCGCCCGCCTCGATCCCGCGAGCGCGCACTCTCCTCGGCCGCTTGACGTTCGTCCTCGGCCCGCATCGCCGCGAGCCTTGCATCCGTCCCCCGTCCCTGCTTCTCCTCGTATTCGAGCGCCGCCCGATCGCCCTGCGACACGAGGCGCGCATGATCGGCGCGCAGCATGGCCCGCGGCTTCCCCGCCGGATCGCGTAGAAGCAGGCGCGCCCGCTCCTCGCTGGTCAAGGTCCGCCCGTGGTTTCCCTCGTGCACGCGGCACGTGCTCATGGCCCAATTCGTCGAGATCGCCCGCATGATCGCGAGATCGATCGACGTCGTGGCCCGCTCGATCTTGTCCCGCTCCTCTACGGGTTTTCCCAGGAACCGACCGAGGATCACGGCCGCCTCGGCGAGCTTCGGATCGATCGGCTCGAATTCGCTCCCCACCTTCCGCGCTGCTACGCCGGCCTCGTGCGCCTCGGCCGCGAGCTCGGCGAGCATCCCGTGCGCCTCGCGTTCGAGCTCGCCCGCGAGCGCCAGCATGGCAACGGCCGGCGCAGCGTGCGAATACCAGCGCTCGACATCGGCGAGGGATTCGAGGACGGCACGCGCGGCGGCGCGGCGCTCCTCGGCCTCGGCCTTGATCTCCCGGGCCCGCTGCGGATCGGCCGCGAGCGCTCGCCGATCGCCCGCCTCCCCCGCGTCGAGAGCGGCGAACACCTCGGCGCGGATGGTTGCGCCGCGCGCGCGCGCCTCGCCGAACGCCTTGCGCGACATGTCGAGGATCGCCGCGAGCTTCGGCCCGGGGTGCGTCGAGACGTAGGCCGCGCTCGCCTTTTGCGCGTCGTCTCCGGCCCGCACGATGCGCGCCTCGGCCTCGGCCCGATCGGCGTCCGCGCGAGCCCCCTCGAGACGGATGCGCGCCGCCGCGAGCGCCGCGCGGGCCTTTTCGAGGGACGCGCCGGCCGCGTCATGCCGCCGCGAAAAGGACGCGAGGATCCCAGCGGCGCGCGCCTCGGCTTGCTGCGCCGCCGCGAGCGTCGATGCCGCGCGCTCGTCGTCGGGAGCCGAGGCGGCCGCGTCCTCGGCCTCGTGCAACGCTCGACGGGCCGCTTGGTGCGCGCGCTGCGCGTCCTCGTAGGGCAGACGGGCCGCCGCGAGCGCCGCTTGCGCGTCGGCCTCGGCGCGCTCGCATTCCAGGACGGCCGCCTCGGCGCGCTGGACCTCGACAGAGGGCGGCGAGGGGGGAGCGGGCGGCAATGCCGGGCGAGACGCGGGCGCAGCGGGCGCGGGCGCGGAGGTCCCCCCGAGAGCGGAGAAGAGACGGCCGAGAGGGTTTTTCATGGTGAACGTGTCCTTTCATCGTGAGCCGCTCGATTGCGGCGTAACGGTCATGGCCGCAGCGGCCCGGACAAATGTCTCGTTCGGCGAAACTCGACGCGCAGCAATCTCGACCGCTGCGCGCCGGTACGCTTCCGCGAGCGTGCGGGCCGCGCTCGCGGCGAGGTCGGGTGTCCTGCGCCTCGCTTTCGCGAGCGTCGGAACGAGCGCGTTGATCGTCCGGTGCTCCTGTTGGATGGTCCAACCGGGCGCGCGCGTGGCCGCGCCGAGCACGTGCATTACCTCGTGCAAGACCACCTCCGGCCACGCCCGAAGCTGCTTCATGGTTCGGGGGCGCTGGACCGAGATCCACGCGCGTTTCGTGGCAATGTCTACGTCGCACAACCCCGCCATGCGTTCTCCCTTCGCCGGGTATCCCGCGCCCGCGTCATTGCACGGATAGCGAAGGTCCGCCACGTGGCGCGCCTCGATCGTCCAATCATCGAGGCCGAACGCATTTTGCCAGAATGCCACCTCGGCCGCGAGGTTCGGGAGCACGGTCAACCCTCCAATGCGGTCGCGAGGCGGACCGCTACGATCGTTCGTCCCGACGCATCGACGGGCGCGAGGCCGCTCGCGTCGTCGCCCGCCTCGGCCGCGAGCTCGCCGCGCGTGATGAGCACGAGCACGGCCGCGCGCGCTTCCTCGAGGGGCATCCCGCCCACGTGGACCTCGAGGACGAGCACGGGCGCGGGGATCGCCGCGGAGGGATCGAGCGCCGCGAGGGACCGCGCCGCCGCGAGGACGGCCGCCGCTGCTTCGGAGAGCTCCGGGGGTTCATCGAGGCGCGCCTCGTTCGCGGAGACCTCGGCGAGCTCGTGCACGGAAGCGGGCGGCGCGTCGAGAGCGTGATCCGGATCGGCCTCGGCGGGCGCATCGAGGCCGGCCTCGTGAGTCACGCGCGGCGGCGCGGCGAGCACGTGCGACGCCGGCCGGACCTCGAGAGCTTCCTCGGCCTCGGCGGGCGCAGCGGCGGCGCGAGAGGATGCCGGGCGGCCCGGACGATCGGGGCGCGGCTCGTGCTCGCCGATCAGCTCGCGCGGCTCGCGGCGAGGCGCCTCGGCGAGCACGGGCGCGGCGTCGAGAGGCGGATCGGCGAGGGGAGCGGCATGGGGTGCGCTCGTCCGGATCGATCGGCGCGCAGCGGCCGAGGCCGAGGACGGGCGCCTCGGCGAGCGCGGAGGGGGGCGCGCATCGAGGCTCACGACGTTGCGAGACGCAGGCGCCTCGGCGGGCGCGGGCGCGGAGGAAGCGCGCAGCGCGATCGGCTCGCGCGGCTCGCGCGAACCGGCATCGACGGGAGAGACGCGGCGAAGGGCGCGAGGCGGCGCGGGCGGCGCGTAGCCTCGGCTGGATAGATGGCCGAGCATCGTGCGCCGGGCGTATTCGTTCCTCGCGATCCCGGCTTCCTCGGCCGCTGATTGCAGCGCCTCGGCCTCGGCCCGCGTGAGCCGAAAGGACACGAATTCGGAGGCCGGCTCACTGAAACATCGTCGGGGGCGGCCCATTGTGCACGCGGAGCATAGCAACGCGGCGCGATTACGGCCAGTAGCGAGGAGCATCGAGGCGATTTTTTCGCGAATAGCGTGCACGAAACGAGCGGTGAAGGAGTGACAGGCGCCGACGTCCACGGACAAGAGGCGAACGAAATCGCGGGATCTGCCGTGGTTGCCGCGTTAACAGCGATTCCGACGCGTCGAGACCTTCGCGGGAAATTCGCCTCCCACTTGCCTGCATATCCCCCTACACTGTTTCAGGGGGTATGTCGACAGAATGCCCAGCCTCGCCAAACTGTACAATGTGCGCACGGCAGCACGAGCGGCGGCGCGGCAGGGTGTAAGCTATCTCTGATTGGCCAGGGGTTGGCCAGGGCTTGGACAGGGATTCCCCAATGGTTCCGCTGGAGTGTCCAATCGGCCAATCTGTCCAAGGGGTCCCGCAACATCTTCTACGTGTACACGTGCGCGTATCGCGTGCGCGCACCCCTCGCGGTGGGAGCATGTCGCGTGTTCTCTCTATGTGTGCGCGTGCGCTTATGCCTGGACACATTGGACACGTGTGCGGATCATGCGAGATCGTAAGGGTTTTTGCGGTGTCCAATCTCTGGCCAATCTGCGGCCAATCTCCGAAGCTTGGCCAGGTGGAGCCACGGGAAACGCCGGGTTTCCGGACCTCGAGAGCATCGAGGGGAGGACGTGCACGAGCGCCGCGAGCACCTTGCCGAACGCACCCCCTCGCCGCTCTCCGCCCGATGTCCCCCCGTCCGCGCAGCGGCGGCGCGGAGCACGAGCGGCGCCTCGGCGCGCGCATGGTCCCCCCAGCGCCCCCCCACACCTCGCCGAACGCCAGCGGCCCCCAGCGCCGCGAGGACGCGCGGTCGCAGCTCCCCACGGGCGCGAGGTCCCCCCGTCCCCCTCGATGCGTCCTCGGCCCTCCAGCGTGCGACCGTGAGCCGATCGGCGAGCGCCGCACGCGAGCTCGCCGAGGACACCCCGCGCCGCCGCGAGCACGAGGCTGGCGTCGAGCCTCGCGCCATGGCGCACCCCAGCGGCCCGCACGACGCACCCGGCAAGGTCGAGGAGCGTTACCGCGCCGCCCGCCCCCCGACGCCGCCTTGACCCTGCTGCGGGCCCGCGCCTGGCATCGGGTGAGGTCCGCGCGCTCGTGAGCTCGCCGAACGTCGAGCCCTACCTCGGCCGCGAGGAGCACGAGCGCACCCCGCGAGCCGATCGCCCTGCCTTGCCCGTCCTCGCCCCGCTGCGCCGGTCACGACGTGCGAGCCGCGCCGAGGCGTCTCGATGCCCGTCCGCCGTGCCGTTGCCACCTTCAACCCGCACCACCACCGGCCACAACGCAGCACGCCATGTGTACATCCCCTCCGCCAACACTTGGCGGTTTCATACGCTTCGCTGTAAACTCTCCGCCATGACAGCGAACAGCCCCAACGATCAGGCGTTAGACGGAAGTCAAGCGGAGCCCCCGGCTACTCCAGTGTCCCCCACTGACAACAGGAAAACGCGCGGCCGCGGTCTCTGGCGGCAACTTGAAGCTCCTCGCCTATACCTGGCGAGCAAAACGCTTTTCTTTGTTGGCCTGGTAATATTTTTGTTTTTTACGTCCATCAACGAAATGAAGGCGCTTCTCGATACCGGCAATGGTCCGTTGCGAGTGATACTCGCAACGTCGTTTATGTGTATTGGCCTCGTAGGCTACGTTGTGTTTTCGCCTGCCACTCCCGCGTCGACCTCGTTTACCCAAGTGGACCTAGACCATTCCCGCGCTCGCTTGACGCCAGAGCGGGATTTTCAAGCAATCAGCAGTCTGATCGCCAGGCTTGAGCGTCGCGTAGAAGCGAATTCCGCAGCAAAGAATCCGGTTGAGATTGCGGAGGCCCTTCGTCGCGCCAATTCGTTTGACGTATACTTCTCGGGGATACAGGTCGCGCTCGAGCAAAAGGCTGACAACGCGGACCGAAAGGCGTCTGTTGCGCTCGAGGATGGTAAACGGTACTTGATGATGGGCATTCAGTTCTACCTTGTGTCCATCGTCACATGGCAAGTGCTGACCCGAGTCTACGGATTCCAGCCAATATTTGCCTACGGGATCGGGTCCTGCTCGCTATTGTTCGTGTTTGTCGAATTTCTCGGTGCGTGGTTCTTCAAGCAATATCGAACGTTCGTGGATACTTCTACGTACCTATTGAAAGTAAAGGCGATATTTGATCGCTACATGCTCACTTTCTTGTTGCTTCGTGATCGGTCCATAGCGGCAGAGGCCAACTCCCTTCCGCTAAATACACTTCTGGCCATGTTGAAGGATGATATTCGATGGCCAGACACGTACTTGCTTAAAAACGCAGATGTTGCGTTTGCTCGGGACGCACTCGAGTCATTTTCGGATGTAATAAAGGGCCTGCGTCAACAGGCGGATGGCACTAAAAGGGACCCGTCAGCATCACGTTAGTCATCTTGATTCTTCAGAACAACCGGCGACGCGCCCCCGTTCCTTCTCGCTCGGCGCCCCCCCTCGAGACCACGCTCGTCCTCGCGTTCGTCACGCGCCCGTGCTGGGATCGGCCTCGTGCTCGCCGCGCTTCTCGCCCGCCTCGGCCTCGCGTCCGGCCTCGTGCTCGCCGCGGTAGGCTTCCCACGTCGCCCCCCACGACGCGCCCACGGGCGGCGCGAGCTCGTGCACCTTCACCCCGCGCGCCGCGAAGCGCCGCGCGAGCTCGTAGCCATGCGGGCGCGGGATCGACACGTGGACACGCTCGCCAGCGGCGAAGGGCAGAGCATCGAGGGGGAGCCATTCGAGCCACGGCACGACGTATGCGACGGCCGCCCGCCCGCGAGCCTCGGCGTACGCGAGCAAGGCGATCCCGTCGAGAGCATCGGGGACGAGCACGCTCCGCGCCTCGCTCGCCGCTTCCGCGGGCCCGATCCGAAGCAGGCCACGGGCGCGCCGCCCGGGGGGCCATATCGTGGCCGGGAAGCGCTCGTCCGGGGGGAGGAGCGAGCGCCGGGCGAAGGTGCGCCCGTGCTCGTGCTCCGCGCCCGCCTCGGCCGTCCAGGGGATCAACAGGCGATGCGCGGGCCATTGCGGGCGCATGCCGCCCGCGTCGAGCCGCGCGAGCCCAGCGCCGACAAGCTCCTCGGTCGAGAGCGCACGCGCGAGGACATCGAACGCAGGGAGCGCCGTCCACCCCGCGCGGCGCGCATGGCCGAGCAATCCCGCACGGTCGAGAGCGCGCGCAACGGGCGCCCCGTGCTCGCTCTCGAGGGATCCGAGCCGCGCGAGGGTGTCCAGCACGCGAGCGAAGGGCGCATCATCGAGGCGCACGCGCGGCGAGGCGGAAGCAGGCGACGAACGCGCGGGCGGCCGTCTCCCCGACGTCGAGCCCCCTTGCTGCGCCGGGCGGCGCGGAGGGTTCCCATATCGGCCGCCTTTCGTCAGCACGTACACCCACCTTTGCCCATGTCCGCATTCTCACAATGGCCGTTGCGGCACAACGGGCGGCATTCGCAGAGCGCGAAGCGACAGCCGTTTTTGCCCTTGGCGAGAAGGTATGACGGTAACGTCGCGACGCGCGCCGCCTCGTCAGGGTCGAGCCAGCGCACGATATCGCGATCCGGCAGAGCGACGACGGCAAAGCCCTGGTAATGGGCCTCGGCGTACGCTTGCCCATCGGGCAACGGTTGCAGACCGGCCTCGGCGACAGGATCGCGCCTCCACGGTCGCGCCACCGCGCCCGCGTCCTCGGCCTCGCGCGGTAGCTGCGCGCCCGTCTCGGCGCTCGCCGCTGGATTCGGAGGCCGCTTGTAGACGGTTTCCCTCTGCCCATTGCGGCGCTCGCGGCCGTCCTTGATCCACCCCGCGCGAGCGAGACACGTAGCGGCCCGAATGCTCGCGCCGTGATCCATTCTTGGCGCATCCAGCTTGACGGCATCCTTGAGAATCTCTGTAATCGTTACCTCGGTCCGCGTAGGGTTGTCCAGGTACGCATCGATCAAGCTTTGCCACGCGTCGCCGTGGCGGCGCGCCTCGGCCTCGGCCGCGCACAAGGCTTTCTCCTCGGCCGTCTCGGGCCACCAGCGGCGCGAGGCAAGATCCGGATCCTCGTAGACTGCCATTGCCTCGGCGAACAGCAATTCCCGCTCCGCCGCGAGCGCGCCGAGGTCCGCCTCGTGCGTGCAGCGCACAGGCCAGAAGCGCCGGTTTTCGTCGTCGCGAAGGTACGTCCCCAGCGCGTTCGGATTGACCGTTCCTGCGAATACGCATTGCCGCGGCGCGGCCGTCGCCGCTTTCGCGTAGGGGCGCCGGTAGTAGTCCTCCTGCGTCGCAAGAAACGCCTTGACCCTCGAAATATCGGCCTTGTGGATACCGTCGAGCTCGGCCATTTCGACGCACCAGCGCCCGCGCAGCACCTCGAATCGATCTTTGTTGCCCCAGTCGATCGACGCGTCGGTAAACCAGCCTTTGCCGAATAGAATGCGCAGCGCCGTGCTCTTCTTGATGCCCTGGAGTCCCTCGAGAATCAGCATGGTGTCGACCTTCTCCCCCGGAACCATGACGCGCGCCACGGCCGACACGAGAAACCAGCGCGACACGAGGCGCACGTATTCGGTATCCGGCGCGCCGAGGTGACGGATCAACCACGTATCGAGGCGCCTCTCGCCGTCCCATCGGAGGCCGCGCAGCCAATCGCGGATCGGGTGGATCTGCCGCTTTCTCGCGACAAGCTCGGCGGCCTGGTAGCATTGTGTGGGGCTCAATTCGAGCACATACCTCCGCACGAGCCATGCCTGTAGCTTCGTGATATCGGATTCACCCCAGGGCGCGAGCGGCGCGCCGTCGTCGTCGTCGGGATGCCAGGGCGGAGCGCGCGTGCACACGATCGCAGAGATGAATTCGTCCCACGCGAGGACGTCCGTCCACGATGCATCATGCGTCAAGATTGTAATGGCATTCGCAGGAGCCCGGCAAAGCTTCCGACCGTCGCGAGTATTCCTGTAAACGAGCGCGCTGCGCCAATCCCCCGGAGGAGTGTCGGGCGCTCGCGGCTGGGATCGCTTGCGCCCGCGGGCCTTGCCTTGCGCCTCGGCGCCCTTCGACGGGCGAGGGGAGGAAGCGCGCTTGTCCTCCTCGCCAGGCGGACGGCCGCCATCGTGCTCGGCCTCGCACGGCTCGCCGCGAGCCTCGGCCGTCCCGATCGGCGCGCGCGCCTCGGCTTCGCGCGGAAGCTCCCCAGCGTCGGCCGGGCGGCCGTCGAGAGCATCGAGGGAATGCTCGTCCTCGCCGGTCCCATTGCATTCGTTGTCCGATTCTGCTACTTTCATTGTGTCTCGACCATTCGCGGCCGTCCGGGCGTGCCTCCCGAGGCGGCCGTTTTTCTTGGTACATGCGCAGCGCGCACGATCGCCGCTCGCGCGACCCATCGCAGCGCGCACCTTTCCCGCTCGCGTCGCCCTCCCTTCGACGCGTCCCCCCTGCAATGTCATGGCGAGGCCGCGAGCGCCGCCCGGCATCGAGGCCGAGGACGCTCGCGCCTCGCGTTCGTTCAGGCGAGCGCCGCCGCGCCGCCCGGCATCGAGGCCGAGGACGCTGCGCCGGCCGTGTTCGCGGTCTCGTTCGCCGCGAGCCGATCGAGCGCCGCGCCGAGCTCTTCCCGGATCGCGTCCAGGTTCGCGCGGGCCCGCTCGAGAGCGATCCGCGTCTTCCTCGAGACGGGTTTTCCGCCGAGCACGTGCCCCGCGGTGATCGGGTGAAGGTCCGCCGCGCCAGCGACGAGCAGAACGCGCTGTCTATCGTTCAGTCTGTCGAGGTTTCGCATAGCTGGCCGATACTATCCACGACGCGCACGAGGCACGCAAGCCCATTTCGTGCACGCGCGAATGAGCGCAATCGAGCGTCAATGCAATGCAATCGGAGGGGATACCCGTCATGCATACCGCTCGATTGGCGAGGGGGGCCGCTCGATTGCTCGCGCCGAGATCCAGCGGGCGAGCGTCGGAATCTTGCTGCTTCTGCACGGGGGCAAGCGGGCGCGCCGAGGACGCGCCGCCCGGCGTCGCACGTCGAGCCGCACCCCGCGGTCCCTTGGCCCGGCGATCATCGAGGGGGGCGCGTCGAGCACGCTCGTCCTCGGCGAGGCGCGCCGCGAGCTCGTGCACGTTGAGCCGGCGCTCTTCCTCGGCCGCTGGCCAGCGCTGCGCGATGCCCGAACGCTGCGCCCGCGCCGCGAGCTCGTGCACGTTGAGCCGGCGCTCTTCCTCGGCCGCTGGCCAGCGCTGCGCGATGCCCGAACGCTGCGCCCGCGCCGCGAGCTCGTGCACGTCGAGCCGGCGCTCGTCCTCGGCCGCTGGCCAGCGCTGCGCGATGCCCGAACGCTGCGCCCGCGCCGCGAGCTCGTGCACGTTGAGCCGGCGCTCTTCCTCGGCCCGCTGCGCCCGCTGGGGCCTCGGCCCCGCCGCGAGGACGCGCCGCCCGGCGTCGCACGTCGAGCCGCACCCCGCGGTCCCTTGGCCCGGCGAGCATCGAGGCGGGCGCGGAGCACGCTCGTCCTCGGCGAGGCGCGCCGCGAGCTCGTGCACGTCGAGCCGGCGCTCGTCCTCGGCCGTGAGGGGCTACGCCCGGCCGGACCTCGGCCCCCTCGCCGAAAACTTGGGGATCTCGAGGACGGACCACACGATCCCGCCCATGGTGAAGGCGAGCACGAGGAAGAAGAGCGCGGGCAACGCGAAGAAGAGCACGAGGCGCGAGGCCGCGAGCGCCGCGACGCAGAAGAAGCAGGCCCGGACGAAGCCGAGCGTCGCGGAGGCCGAGGCCGGGAGCGCCGCCGAACCTGCGTCCGATACGACGAGCGAGACGGGCAACGCGAGCGCGGAGGACGCGACGGACAAGCCCGACGCCAACGAAGAGCCCTCGAAGGCAGTGGCGCCTAAACCCGACAATACATACCCGACAAATGACTACAAAAAGGAAAGCCTTCGCGTATTGCGCGAAGTCCTGACATTTTTCGGCCCTTACGCAATTCGCTACTCGTCCCTCGGGCCGAGCCCCGAGGAGCTAGAATCCTTTGCGCGCATTGGCATGCCGCTCAGGCCATCGAAAGACCCTGTAATCAGGATCCAGCGCTATCACCGAGCTATCCAGAGAATCATCCTGGCGCAAGCGATCTTGTCGAAGCTGCTAGATGCCATTCAAACTAATAGTCACGACGCGTGGCTCAGGCTTGAGCTTGCGCAAAAACTTTTTGAGAGGGCAAACGAGCCGCCGCAAAAGGATCTTTTTATCTGGGCGATCTTGGACGCAATTGGCGAAGCGCGACAGGAGTTGAGCCACCTACCGGGCTTTGGCCATCTTGCGCCCGGCTGGGCGCAGTTTGATGTAGACGGTGGACGAAAAAAGAAGATTGATCCAGGGCGCGGCAAACCTCTTGATCCTGCAATCGTCGAAGCGAGCAACACGATCGCGGCAAATTTGAAGCAGGATCTTGTGAGCATTGACGCTCGATTTGGAAGCATCGACGACAGCGCCATTAGGAATCGACTCGAAGAGCGGATCGCGGTTGAGCGCGTAGCGGCACACTTGATACTCGAATGCAAAGCTCTCGGCTACGAAATAGAGACTGAAAACGCATTCGACAGCGTAAGGCGAAAAAGGCAGGCGCACAGAGTTCGCCCGAATGACAAATACAAAAGCAAACAGGCATTCGATGGTTTCGTAAAGACAATCAAGGAGGCAGAGAAAACGCGGAGCCAAAGATCCGACGAGACAGAAGAGGAGCCCGATCCTGATCTTCTCCGTTTTTTGGGAAGCCTAGCAGAGCACTCCACGTAAACTTGCGTCCAACGTCCGCACGTCCGGCGACTTGTAAGGCAAAATTCCCCAGCGGTTCTCTACGCATTCCGCAGTCGCTTTGCATGACTAAAAGAAACGTCATGCAGCAAGCCCAACGCTCCAAGATTCCCCGGGCGCAAGGCGTCACCCCGCCGGATGACGTGCGCCAAGCCCTCGGCGCTCTCGTGTCTGCCATCGGCGAGCGGGCGGCCCTCGAGCGCCTCAACATCAGCCGTCAAACCCTGGCACGCGTGACGGGCGGCCTTCCCGTGCGCGTCGGGACGCTCGTCCTGGTCCGTCAGCAACTACAGGTAAGCGCACAGAAGGGAGGCGCCTACCATGGCAACGGATGACCCTCGGCCCGGCGATCCCTTGACCGATCTCGGCAATGCATTCGTGCGCTTCCTGAAATGGCTTGTGACGCTTGTCATAGAGACCGCAGCGCAGCACGGAAGACGCGACGAACAGCCCTATTACGACGCCAAGGGCTCTCCTATGGGCAAAACCGCGTTTCTCCGCCTCGCTCGCGAGAATGCGTTTCCGACGTACCGGGCGGGCAAAAAGCTCCTCGCCAAGCGCGCGGACGTCGACGCGTGGATCCAGTCGCAAAAGATCGCGCGCCCGCGAACCCCGCGCCCGCCGCCCGGAGCGCGCGCCGTGCCGCCCGTCGACGTGAACGCCTTGTCACCGGCCGAGGCGCACGAACTCGCCATGGGTCGAGACCCGAAGCAGGGCCCGACCACGGAACGGAGCCCGCGCCCGCGCGGTCGCTGATTCCGCCGAGGCGCCTCGCGCGAGGTCCGGACCGTCGAGACATCGATCGGCCTCGTGCTCGCGCGTCCTCGGCCATCGTGCGCGCCCGTGGGGGCGGGCGCGCTGGGATTGAAGCACTCGAAAGGGGGCGGCGAGGCGCACGCGAGCGCCGCCGCTGATATGCCATGACGAACCACACACGAGCGGCGCCTCGATGCGCGCCGCCCGAACGGACCGATCCGCCCTTCGCCCGTCGAGACATCGAGGCCGAGGACGGCCGCGAGCTCGCCGCGCTTCCGAACGGGCCACGCTGCGCGGAGCATCGCGCCGCCGCGAGTCGATCGACGCAGACGGGCGAGCGTGCGCTCGCCGAGGACGAGCACGACGCGCCCGCCGAGGACGAGCACGACGCGCCCGCCGAGGACGAGCACGAGGCGGACCTCGAGAGCATGACCCCGCGCCGCCGCGCCGCCGCTGCGCCGGGCGGACATGCGCGCGCCGAGGAGCGTCCGCACGTGGGGACCTCGAGAGACCGCGCGAGCGGGCGCGCATCGGACGCGAGACGATCGGCGAGGGGAGCGAAGCAGGGTTCGGCCGCGACCGCGACGCGGGCGCGAGCACGAGGCGCCTACGCGCCGCCGCGAGCCGATCGCACGGGCGCGCCGAGGCCGAGGCCGAACGCGAGCACGAGCGCCGGCTCGACGCCCCCCGCGAGCTCGCCGAGGTCCCTCCGCGCCGAGGCCGGCCCGCGCAGCTCTGCCACGTCCCCCCACGGGCGCGAGGACGGGCGCAGCGTGCGACCTGCGACGCCAGGCCGCTCTCCCCTCGCCGATCGCTTCCCGGGCCCGCTGCGCGCCGCCGCGAGCCAACCGAGCGGCCGAGGCGAGCCCTTGACGCCCGCCGGGGGGTGTGGTCCGCTGGTAGGGCAGAAAAAGCGGGCCCCGTCCGGTGCTGGTAACACCGAACGAGACCCTAAGACAAACCCCGCGGTAATCGAGGTTTGACCTATGGGCACCATACCGTCCATCTGGGCAAGATCCAGCCATTTTTCAAGCGCGGAGGTCCTGTAATATGGGCCGCCGTCGCACTGGTAACATATTGCTTGAAGGTGACCATTACGTGGCGCGCGTCCTTCTGGACGGCCGCTACGTGCGGATCCACCTCCCCCCGGGCATGTCCGAAGCTCGCGCCCGCGAGACCGCGAGGTTCTACACGGACAACCCCGACAAGGCGCGCGAACGGCTCGACCAGCAGGCGCGCGAGCGGAGCAGGGGTGCGCCCGTTCCGAAGGGGGAGACGTTCGCAGAGTACCTCGACCGATGGCTACGGGATCGCGAAGAGCGAGGATATACCAGCATCAAGAGCGACCGCTCCGCCTTTACGCTACACGTCGTGCCGACCATCGGAGAGAAGCCGATCGCGACGATCACGCGCGAGGATTTGGAGAGACTGGTCCAAGTCCTCGACAAGAAGATCGTCCAAGGTGAGTATTCGTGGCGCAGCGCGAAAAAGCTATGGCTTGCGGTTCACAAGCTATTTCGGGACGCATCATCGGCGAAAAACCTCGCGCTGCGCGTACGCAAGGACAACCCAGCGCAGGGCGTCGTGGGCCCTGACCGGGGCGATCAACGATCCAAGGTGTACCTTTTCCCGAGCGAGTTCCTACAGCTCGTATCGTGCGAAAAAGCGCCTCTCGAAATGCGCCGGCTGGCGACGCTCGCCATATACCTCTACTCCCGCATATCGGAGATCCTTCGTCTGCGGTGGACCGACGTTAACCTACAGGAGGGCGTCATCTATGTCCGCCGCAGCTTCGATCGCGCGCGAAAGCAGGAGAAGGGGACGAAGGCCAGGCGCCCGCGGGCCTTCCGAATCGAGCCGAATTTGCTCCCCCTGCTTCACGCGCTGTACGCCGAACGTGACGAGAGCGGCCGGGTAATTCCGGTCTATGGCGAGCACATGGCGCGGCGCTTCCGGGCGGCAATGCTGACGGCCGGACTCGATCGCCCGGACCTGTACATCGCCGACGAGCTCCACAAGCGGATGACGTTTCACGATCTCCGCGCGACGGGGATCACGTGGATGGCCATGCGTGGGGACACTCCGCACGTCATCATGCAGCGCGCGGGACACCAGAACTTCAACTCGACCTTGGTCTACATCCGCGAAGGTGAAGCGCTCCGCGGCAACGTCGGCGAGGTCTTCCCACCCCTGCCTGCCTGCCTGCTCGTCCCGGCCGGCGAGGGATCCACGGGCGGCGGTAATCTGTCGGAAAACTCTCGGGGAGGCACGACCCCGACGAGTCAAGTGTCGGTAAAGTCAGGCGAAAGTGAACGCGAGGCGTATTGCTCTAGGCAGTACACCGACCACCCTTCGACCCCGGCCCGCTTGCTCGTGCGCGCGAACGCCTGCTTGAGCCCGGACTGGCCCCACGGCTCCCCGGTGTCGCTCAGCGCCACGTACGCCTCGCGCGCTGCGCTCTTGACAACCGGAACGAGGACCCGCGCGAGTTCGCGCGAGATCGGAATCTCGCGCTGCCCGGTCTTCGGCGTGTGAATCTCGCCGTGTGACCGACCCTCGCGCACGGTGAGGAACCCGCCGACCGCCTCGCCCTTCTCCCACCGGAGCTGCACGTCCTTGCATCGGAGCGCGCGCACTTCGTTGGGACGAAGCCCGGCGTCCGACATGAGGGTGAAGCCCAGGCGGTGCGTATCGCAGGCGACCCCGAGAATCTGCTCGACCTGATCGTCGCTCGGAATCTCCAGGACGCGCTGCCCGACCTGCTTCAAACGCGGCAAATTCGCCGGCCGGTCCTCGATGTATCCGCGGCTCTTCGCGAACCGCAGAACCGATCGAAGCACGACCTGCGTATTGTTCCGCGTCGAGCGGCTCAACTTGCGCTTCGAGAGCGCGAGGTCGAGATCCGCCGCGGCCTTCCCGTCGACCTTGTCGAGGGTCAGCTTGCCGAGCTTCGGGAGCAGCGAGGCCCGAAGGACCGACTCGTACCCCTTCCGGCTGGTGACCTTGAGCTCCGCGACCATGAAGGTCTCTCGGAACTCGCTGACCACCTCGGCAAAGGTCTTCTTCGGCTTCGGCTTCGGCTTCGGCGCGGCATTCGCTCCGGACGAATCGTCCGAATCGTCCGGCGCAGTCCCCGGCTCGAACGGCTCGCCAAAATTGGCGATGTTGAGCAGGTACCGCTTCTCCTCCGCACGGGCCGCGGTCCACGTTTGGACCTCGGCATCCTTGCGGAAGCGGGCCCGCGTGCCGTCCCGCTTCTTGTACTGGATGTCAATCAACAGACGGGTTTCCCCGTATCGCTCTACCTTGCGGACTGCCATGGTCAGATTCCTTTCCGACCATCCCAGCCACCTTTGCGAGGCTGGGACTGTAGCACGAGGACCGTCCTCACGGGACACCCCAAGCTTCGGAGAACCGGACCCGCCAGATCCGGCCGAACTTGCGCGCCCGCACGCCGTCGACGCTCGCCTCGGTCACCCCGTCCGCCGCCCGCACGGCGCGCCGCTCCAGCGTCTTTCGCAGCGCGCCCACATTCATGCCGAGGTGCGCCGCTGCGCGGTCGATGGGCACCCAGCCCCCGACCGCTTGATGGGCTTCTCCCTGCTTTGCCGACATGCCGGGACCTCCCTTCCTTACCGCCCATGTCCACCTCCCCGACGCGCGCGAGGGCTCCGCGGCGCCACGTGAATCGACGACCAGGCGAGGGGGCTCGAGCTCATGGCGAGCGACCCCTCCCAAGCGTCGGTCCACCGGAATGTACGGCACGTCAGCGACGACTTTCAAGCCATTTCGCGAATAAAATCGTCGACTTGTCGACGGAGATCGAAAAGCCGAGCTTCGATGGGGGATTTTGAGCGCCCCCCTTGTTTCGCCGCGTGGCGATCCGAGGGCCGCCGAGAAATCGAACGAGATTTCGCATGCTCGCCGAGCCCCTCTCGCGCAAGTGCCGCGAACCCTCGCGCTCGCCACCCGCCGCCGGGCAAATCCTCGGCTGATTTCTCGGAAGTCCCCGGACTGGACCCCTGAGAATCAAGCCTCGTCGACCGAGCGCCTCTCGAATCGCCCTTCTCTTTCTCGGAAAACATATCCCGGCGGACCACGCACGAAGCCCGCTCGAGCGACCGCCACTGTAGGAATTCGCACTCGCCTCCGAACCCGACGGCGTAATATCTCACAACGTCGGTCGCGAGCTCGTCGTCGTGATCAGGTCCGAGGCGCGGGCCCCCGGCCTTCCCGAGGGAGACGCCACGGCGTTGCCGCGCTCGGTCTCGGCGCAGGCTCGGAAAATCTCGGCGTTCTCCTGGCGCGCACGGACCATCCCGTAGGCTATCATTTCGTTCCGCACGTACCTGCACCAAGAACCAATTCCACCTCGAACATTCCTCATACAGCGATCACCTTAAACTTCGGTACACGCGATCCCGGATGCGGCTCAGGCGGGGGTTCGTCTCTCCGCATGAAGTTCAGCCATGGCCAACCTCGACTGTTTCAACAGCCGAACGCTGAACAGGCATGTTCACTGCCGAAAGCAACACGCGCGATCCGCGCACGTGGTGCCACAAAGAACTCTTCGAGGCGTTCAACCCCGTTCGCGTGCTCGATTTGCCTTGTTTCATGCTGGCGCGTCGTACCCGTACGTCCGCACGAACACCCACTTGGGCGACAGGCAAACCTCGACCTACATCGTTTCCCGTACGGATCGACATCGTCCGGACGGTCGCTTCCGTTCGATGCCCCGTAAGGGGGCAGCTCTGATCGGCGACGCGTCACGCTTTCCGCTGGTTTTGCACACCATCGGTCTCCCGTGGTCCGCGGATGAGCCGTCAATCCACCCCCGGAGAACCCACGTCAGCCGCCCCCTCGCGGCTGCAAAATCCTCGGCACTTTCTCGGGAAGCACTCCCTGCGCGCGACATTTGCTTTGCCTTCAAACGATTGGTTCGTCGGCGCGCTCGACGACGGGTAGTCCAAGCAACAGCTTTTGTGTTGCAATGACCGAGCGACTTGTTCCATTATCGACCCAGCACCATGAACCACCCAGAGCCCACGGGGCTCGACGGGCAGTCGTCTGCCGTCGAGCCGGACTCGGAGTTGCGGAGCTGGCAACAGATCATCGACCTGTACGGTGGTGAGTGCTGGCATCAGCTCACCGCGCTATGCGGCAAGAAAGCAACTGCCCCCCGCCGCTGATGAGCGTGTCGAAGAAGCCTCCCGTATCGTCGTCGAACGGCGTCGCTGTTTCCCCTTCGGGCGCGCCGCTGGTCTCCTCGTTGGTCTCGTAGGACAAAGTGATAGCGTTAGGCATACCGAAATGCCTCCTCTCCCTGCTTCGGTTGTGTTTCGTGCGATGGCTCTACGAGGCCATCGGACGCTCGATCGTGCGCGGGCAAAGGCTCCAGCGG
Source organism: Polyangium spumosum (assembly GCF_009649845.1). Taxonomy (NCBI): domain Bacteria; kingdom Pseudomonadati; phylum Myxococcota; order Polyangiales; family Polyangiaceae; genus Polyangium; species Polyangium spumosum. The sequence goes on along the minus strand of NZ_WJIE01000038.1, from coordinate 2,070 downwards.
CACTTGGTTACTTCGATGTTCTTCGGACGGACGATGGCCGTGGCGTCCACGTCGTATTCGTTCCCCATGGGACCGGCGAACTGGCCGGCCTTGTTGAAGTGCGAGACGACGAGCACCGTGGGGCGCATCGTCGCGACCGTTTCGAGGAGCGTCGTTTGCTCGACGTAGCTCCTTGCCCAGCGTTGAAGCGAGTCCACGACGATCACGGCGGCATCGGGCGGCACGGCCTGGAGGGCGTCGCGCCAGCCGACCTTGCTGCCGCTGCCGCTGCGCCTGCTCACGAGGCGAATGTGTCGTGACGACGAACCCGTGCGCGGAAAGAGCTCCTGCACGAGGTTTCGGTTCTGCTCTGCGTCGAGCCAGTATCCGAGCCCGTCCAGCTTCGCGGCGATCTGCGCGGCGAGCTCGGCGCAAAGGGTCGACTTGCCGGCCCCGGGCACGCCGCCCACGAGCACCTTCAAGCCGAGCACGACGCCCCCCAGCGCGCGCGAAAGGAGCGCGGGGAAATGCGTCGGTCGCAAGGGCGTGCTACGCTCCTCGAGCGATTCGACGACGATGCCCGGCGGGACTTCGTGCGGGATGAGCTCCCACACGGTCGCGCCGCATTCGCAGTATCCACCGCAAAGCAGGGGTCGTCGCCGTAGACAGACGGCGCATCGAAGGGGCGGGTTGTGGCTCATGGCGTCACCAGTAGTTCGTTCTCGCAAGCCAGGCGGGCGGGATACGCCCGATCGTCGAGTTCAGGATGGTCGGGTCCGCGGGTTGCCATCGCCCATTCACGAAGACCTCCGCGAGGATGTGCGGAAAGTCCTGCTCCGGGCGGACCGGCTTTTCGCGGGCCGGAATGCCGCATGCGCGGCAGAGCGTCACGAAGACGCGCGTCTTCGCGTCGCAGTCGCCGAAACCGCGGAAGAGCGTCACGGCGGAATCTTCGAGGACTTCGCGCTTCGGATCGCGCACGTAGTCGATCGCGTACTGGCAGAATTTCAGGATCGCCGCGGCGCGCTCGTGCATCGGCAATTGCCGGAAGACGGCGGCCCAGCGCTGCACCTCGGGAAGCAGGAGATCGCGCTTGCTGCCCTCGGCCATGTACCGCGCTTTCGCGAGGTTCGACGGGAAGTGGACGATACGCGGCCGGATCATTTGACACCGCTCTTTACGGCCATGGACAGCGCCTCGCCGAAGACTGCGGGCGATCCGGTCGTGGCGAATTCCTCGAGTTTCGCCAAGAGGTCGGGATTGTTGTCGAGAAGTTGGATGCCCTGCATTGCGGCACTGGCGAGAGGATTGGCGGGGATCGAGGGATCCGGAGGCGCGGGAATGAGACCCGCGGCCGTGAGGTGCGGCGCGAGATTGGTCGGTTTGTGCGACCGCGACTCGGACCGCGCGCTCGCGGGCGGCGGCGGAGGAGGAGGAGGCGGCGGCGGAACAGGCGGCGGAAGCGGCGCGTCCACGAAAGGAGGCTCCGGCGGCGGCGGAGGAGGAGGCGGAAGCGGCGCGCTCACGACGAAAGGAGGCTCCGGAGGCGGCGGCGGAGGCGGCGGGGGCCTCGGCGGCGGCGCGATATTCTGCTGGCCGTCCGTGCAGTGCACGGGCGCCGCGGGTTGCACACGCACGGGCGCCACGGGCTCGAGCTGCGGGAGCTCGACGGGTGCGGGCGGCGCGGGCGCGGGCGGCGGGGGCTGCGCAGGCGCGGGCGCGGGCGGCGCGGGCGGCGCGGGCGGCGCAGGCGCGGACTGCGCGGGCGAAGTGGCCTGCCTCAAGACCATCCCCATAGGGGTCTGGATCATCTCCCAGCCCTCCCAGGACATCGGCGTCGCCATGGGCCACGGATTCGGCGGGGGAGGCGGGGGCGGGGGCGGCGGCGGCGTATTCGCAGCGGTCGCGGTCTTTACGAGGGTGAGGAGCTTGGCGATCTCGCCGAACTCGTCTCCTCCCCCGCTGCCATTGCCACCACCGAGGTTCTTCGCGATCTCGATCCCGCGCTCCATCCCTCGCTCGTACCCGGCCCCGCCGCTCGGCTTGCCGGCGTCGTTTCCGCGGAGCAGCGGCACGATCTCGCGCACGACT
>NZ_WJIE01000037.1 GCF_009649845.1 Polyangium spumosum | reverse complement strand
TTTTCCGGTGGTGATATCGAGGAGGCCACACCCGATCCCTTCCCGAACTCGGAAGTTAAGCTCCTTGGAGCCGATGGTACTGCTGGGGCGACTCAGTGGGAGAGTAGGACGCCGCCGGGTCTTTTTCAAAGGCCTGCAAGCAATCGCTTGCAGGCCTTTTCTTTTTCCATCAATCCATTCTCCTTCGACCATGCACAACAGCTCCGCCCCCGTGTTCGCCCTCAGCGACGCGCTCCTCGTCGAACTCGTCGCACATCGTCCTACCTCGGCCACATTCTGGGGCGTCCGGGGGCACGACCATGCCTGGGATGATTTCGGGCCGGAGGGTGCGGAGTCCGCGGTGGCCATGCTCTCGAGTCATCGTCGCCGGCTCGACGCGCTCCCCACGCCCACGCGAACCGAGGACTGGATCGCCGCGCGCGTCATGCGCGACTTGCTCGACGTCGAGATCGACCGCATCGCCCAGGGCGATCACCTGGTCGACCTCAACAACATCGCCTCTCCCTTCCAGCACATCCGCATGGTGCTCGACGTCATGGACACGAGCACCCGCGCCGGCTGGGAGAACATGATCGCGCGTCTTTCGACGATCGATCGCGCCACGACGTCGTATCGCAAGGCCCTCGAAGAGGGCCTTCGCCGCGGGCAGACCGCGGCCATGCGCCAGGTCGACGCGGCGATCACGCAAGGACGCGTGCACGCCGGTGAGGGCTCCTTCTTCTGCACGCTCGCGCCCGCGTTCGCTCGGAGCAGTGCCTTCGATCCCGCGCTCGCCGAGTCACTCGACCGCGGCATCGAGCACGCGCGCCGCGCCTATGCCGAGCTGACCGACTGGCTCGAGCGGACGTATCGCCCCGCCGCGCGGACCGAGGACGGCGTCGGCGAGGAGCGGTACGCGCGCAAAGCGCACGGCTTCCTCGGGCTCTCCATCGATCTGCGCGAGACGTTCGACTGGGGGTTCTCGCAGATTCGCGAGATCGACGCCCGCATGCGCGAGGTCGCTGCCCAGATCCAGCCCGGCGCCTCGGTCGACGAGGTCATCCGCTTGCTCGAGACGGATCCGGCTCGATGTGCTCGTGGCCCCGAGGACCTCGTGCGTATCGTCGCGGAGCGTCAGGCGCGCGCCGTCGACGCGCTCTCCGGCACGCATTTCGACATCCCGCCCCCGGCGCGTCGGGTCGACGTGAAGCTCGCGCCGCCCGGCAGCACCCTCGGCGCGTATTACATCCCGCCCTCCGAGGATTTTTCGCGGCCAGGGACCATCTGGTACGCGCCCGGCGAGCGCGCCCAGATCCCGCTCTACAGCGAGATCAGCACGGCCTACCACGAGGGGTTTCCGGGGCACCACTTGCAGCTCAGCGTTCAAGTCTCGCTGCTGCATCGGCTCTCTCGGCTGCACCGCGTGGTCATGAGTGATTACCAGACCGGTTATGCGGAAGGCTGGGCCCTCTACGCCGAGCGGCTCATGGCGGAGCTCGGCTTCTTCGAGCGACCCGATTACCTGCTCGGCATGCTCGTCTGCCAGATGATGCGCGCGTGCCGGGTCGTGCTCGACATCGGCGCGCACCTCGGCCTGCGGGCCCCTGCGGACGCGCCCCTCCTGCCCGGCGCGCCGATCGATCACGCGTACGGTGTCGAGATGATCACGCGGATCGCGCGCTTCAAGCCGGATCACGCGGCATCCGAGATGACGCGTTACCTCGGCTGGCCGGGGCAGGCGATCGCCTACAAGGTCGGTGAGCGTGTGATCCTCGGCGTGCGCGACGAGCTTCGGGCGCGCCGCGGCGCCTCGTTCGACCTCAAAACGTTCCACGCCGAGCTGCTCGGCACGGGCTCCATCGGCCTCGGCGCGCTGCGCGAGCTCCTTCTTTCGTAGGTGTCTGCTCGGCGCGCGTTAAGCTAGCCGCCCATGAGCCGGTCCCTCCTCGGCCGCCTTTCCCTCCTCGCGAGCCTCGCCGTCCTCGTCGCGTGCTCACGGGACGACGCCCCCGCACCCCGGCCCGCTCCCTCCGCCGCTCCGGCGAACGCTGCGGCTGCATCTCCCTCTGCGGCCCCCGCGACCTCCGCGTCCGCGGTCACGGCGGGCGGGCGCGACGGCAACGACCCCCTCTTCCACCCCGAGAAGGCGATCGAGGAGGCGCCCGACGTCTTCAAGGTGAAGTTCTCCACGACGAAGGGTGACTTCGTCGTGCAGGTGACGCGCGCCTGGGCGCCGAACGGGGCCGACCGTTTTTACAACCTCGTGAAGCTCGGTTTCTATGACGGCGTCCGCTTTCACCGCGCGATCGACGACTTCATGGTCCAGTTCGGCATCCACCCCGAGCCGTCCGTGAACGGCGCCTGGTACCGCGCGTATTTCCCCGACGATCCCGTGGTGAAGAGCAACCGCCGCGGCTTCGTCACCTTCGCGCACGCCGGCAAGGACACCCGCACCACGCAGATCTTCATCAGCTACGTCGACAAACAGGCGCGGCTCGACACGCAGGGGTTCGCGCCGTTTGGTCAGGTCGTCGAGGGCATGAAGGTCGTCGACTCGTTCTACAAGGGCTACGGCGAGCTCGCGCCCAAGGGCAAAGGGCCAAACGCGAGCAAGATCCAGCGCGAAGGGTACCGCTACCTCGACGAGAACTTCCCCAAGCTCGACGCGATCAAGGACGCGAAGATCCTCCCGTGACCGCGCGCGTGTCGCCTATCGCGACGCGCTGCGAAGGATCTCCACGAGCGTGTTCGCGAGCGTGTCGCCGAGCGCGGCCCTGACCCTCTCCACCGCGTCCTCGAGGCGCTCCGGCTCCTCCGGAGCGAACACCGGCCTCGTCCAGCGTGCCCATCCGACCCAGCTCTGGATGCTTCTTTTGGCCTCCTCCACGATCGCTGCATCCGGGTCCTGCATGGCTTCGAGCAGAAGGTCGAGATGTCGCCTCGGATCGCGGTACATCGCGAGCCGCAGGGCCATGCGGCGCGTGTGGGATCGTGGCGCGTTGCGAAGCAGCTCCTGGATCCACGTGAGCTCCACATGATGAACGTGCTTCTTCAAGCAACCCGTGGCCTCACGCGCGACGCTCGGACGTTCGTCCCCGAGCGCGGCGAAGAGCTCCTTCACGTGCGCGGCCCCCGCCCATCGGTCGAGCGCGACGAGCGCAGCTTTGCGCACGGCGGCCGACCGGTGATCGAGCAGCGCGAGCGCGTGCGCCGCGTCGTCCGCGTGGCTGCTGCACTCGGCGAGGCCCGCGATCGCGGCCGCGAGGATCGAGGGATCGATCGCGTCGAGGGCCCGCAGGTAGGTGGCCCGCGCGTCGAACTTCCAGCGCTCGGCGAGGTAGTGGCGCGCCGTCCATCGCACGGAGGCGCTCGGATCCAGGAGCGCTTGCTCGAGCGCATCGCGATCGGGCGGCTCGATCTTCGTCGCCAGCACGAACGTCGCCTCGTTCCGCACCGGCGCCGATACGTCGCGCCGCATCGTCTCCGCAACCGCGCGGAGCTCGTCCCCTGCGAGCCGCTTCGGCGCCGCCCGCGCGGCCCACAGTCGGATCGACGCGTCTCGATCGGCGAGCGCTCGCGTGAGCAGCCGCCGCGCGTCTGCCTCGGGACGCTCGAGCGCCTTCATGAAACAGCGAAACCGCACGTCGCGGCGCGGGGCATCCAGGCCCTCGTCGAGCACCAGCGCGAAGGCTGGATGCTCGAGCAACGCTTCGATGGCGGCGCAGATCGGGGCGTGATCGTCCCGCCCCAGCTCCCGCAGGCGATCGAAGAGCGGCAGGCTCCCGAGGAGCGCGCGACCTCGGGCGAGGTCGCCCTTCTGCGCCTCTGCGATCCACGCGCGTACCGTGAGCTTCGCGGCCGCGCGCACGGGCCGCACCCAGTCGTTCAGCCGAGCGAGCAGGAACGGCACCTCCACGCCGTCGCGCCGCAGCGAGAGGCGCTCGATGCTCGCTTGCCGGACGTGACCGTTCGGGTGCGCCGTGAGCACGCAGAGCAGCGCCGTCTCCGCGTCGCCGAAGGCCTCGAATCGCGTGACGTCCGCGGGCTGCAGTGCCCTCCAGGCGTCCCCGCGCGGCGTGAACGGCAGGTCCTCGCGCCGATGTCGTTCGAGCCAGAGCACGTCGAGCAGCGAGAGTCCGCGCACGCAGCGGTCCGTGATCTCCGCGGCTTCTCGTGCGACGTCCGGATCTCTCGCGAGCGTCCAGGTCGCGAAGGCCATGGCGATCCGCGGGGCCGGGGGATCACCCCCGAGAGGGCCGAGCACGGTCTTCACGAGCGGCGACGCGGGCAACGAGACCATCGGTTTCAGGTCTACTGCGCTCTTTCATGATCGTAAAGCCGTCGGCCTGCGCCGCGCCCCTCGTGTAGGATGGCATCGGGCCCTCGCGATGAGCGTCGTCAACGAGACTCGATACGCGGTGTTGCCCGTGCCTCTCCTCGACCCCGAGGGGCGCGACGTGATCGTCACGATCGTGAAGGCCACCTTCCTCGTGGGCGAGCGTGGTGAGCTCCGGCCGGCCGAGGAGCCGAGCCCGGTGCGCACGACCGACGTCGCGCGTGATCCCGACGATCCGCGATCGAGCCTGCTCTTTCCGAGCGACGTCGGCCTCGAGAAGCCGGGCACCGACGTCGTCGTCGTGGGCGACGCCATCGCGCCGCGGCCCGTGAAGGTGATGGACGTCGTGGTGCAGGTGAAGAAGCGCCTCGCGCCGCTGCGCGTGCACGGACCGCGCGTGTACTACGACGGCGTGCTCGGCGTCGTCGTCGGCCCCGCGGCGCCGTTCGAGCGTGTGCCGATCGTGTACGAGAATGCGTACGGCGGCGCCTCCGACGATCTCTCCGTCGTCGAGCTCGCGAACCCCGCGGGCGTCGGCGTCGCGCGTCGCGCGTCGGATCTCATCGGCGAGCGCGCGCCGCAGATCGAACATCCCGAGCGGCCGCACGCCTCCGCATCCGACGAGCACCCGCCCATGGGGTACGGCGCGATCCCGCCGCACTGGTCGCCGCGTCGCGAGTACGTCGGCTCGTGTGGATCGTCCTGGCAGAAGACGCGCATGCCCATCCTGCCTGCGGACCACGATCCACGCTTCTCGTGCGTGGCGCATCCGTCACTCTGGTTCGAAGAGCGGCTCGCGCCCGGCGATCCGATCCGCGTCCTCGGCATGTCGCTCGCGCCGCTCGTGCTCGAGCTCCCTCGGCTCGCGGCCCGTGTCCATGCGCGCTTCGACGGCGCTCGCGAAGAGCGACCCGTCCCGATCGACACGGTGATCGTCTCGCCGGGCGAGCGCCGGCTGGAGATCGTGGGTCGCGTGAGTTTCCCTGCTGGCCGAGCGCGGCGCGTGCTTCGCGCGATCGAGGTGCGGGCCGATGCGTGACGAGCGAGACGTCGTTCGAGCCGTTCGCCCGCTCGACACCGACGTGCGCGCCTTCTTCGTGTTCTTCGGGGCCTTCACCGAGGCGCCCGATCCGCTCGTGTTCCTCGCGGATCGAGGCCTCGCCGAGGGCGACGTGTTTCATCTGCTCGCCTCGTGGCAGGCGCGCATCCTCGCCGACCGCTCGTTGCAAAAGGACGCGCTCGGGATGCTCGCACGCCCCACGGGCGAGGTCCCGGAGGTGGAGGTCGGGCCCGTTGTCCCCGTCGAGGCGCCGGAGAAGGCGCCGCTCGCGGCGACCTCGCTCGGCTTCGTCGTCGATCGTCCGGCCTTGCCGTTCGCCGCGCCCCCGGAGGACGCGCCGCCGCCTGCGTTTCCCCCGAGCCTGCTGCGACCGGCGCCGAAGGGGCTCGGCGAGACGAGGATGTCGTTTCAGATCGACAAACCCGTTTTGCCTTTCGCGAAGAAACCGGTGCCCGCGCCCGAAGCCGTCCCGCCGAGGCCGCTCGAGCCCCCTGCGCCTCCTTCCCTCGGCCAGACCAGGCCGGCCGTGCAGCTCTACAAGCCCGCCTTGCCGTTCGTGGCCAAGGCGCTCGCGCAGACGGCCCTGACATTCAAGGTCGATCCGCGGGTCTTGCCATTCGCGAAGAGCGGGCCGACAAACCCCCCGCCGCCGGCCCGCCCGCTCGGCGACACCGCGCCTGCGTTTGTCCCTCCGAAACCCGTCTTGCCTTTCCCGGCTGCGGAAAGACCGCCTGCCGTCGCTCCTCCGGCGCCCCGTCCGCCGCCGGCGAGCGCGCTCGCCGAGACCTCGCTCGCGCTCCCGATCAACCTCTCGGCCGTGCTGCCGTTCGCCAGGCCAAACCCGAGCTTGCCCTCCACGCGCCTCTCGATCGAGGCGTACGCCTCGATGTGCGCCGAAATCTGGCTCGATCCGCCGGGCGCGCTCCGGATCATCGCGCGGTACGGGCTCTCGCCGGAGGCGAAGCGGGCCGAGGACGCCGCGTGGCAAGCGCGCTTCGCCGCGGCGAAAGAGGAGCGCGCGACGTGGGAAAAACTCGCGATCGAGGCCGGCGCGCGGATTCGCGCGGGACGTTAGCGACCGGCCTGCTCAGGGCAGCGGCGTGCGCGGCGGAATGTCGGGATAATGATTGTAGGGGCTCGGATATCCGCCCGCGGCCCACAGGTTCCATTTCCCGGCGCGCGACAGATCCGGGTAATAGCTGACGCCCGGCTGCGGGACCAGCCGGCTCGAATCCTGGACCCCGATGGGCGGCGCAATGTACTGCCCAGGCCCCCAGACGATCTCGCTCGGAGCGAAGACGCTCACCCGGTACTGCGAGGCGAGGTGCGCCGCGATGACGTCGGGCCTGCGTCCGGTGTTGCAAGAGAAGAGCTTCAGCGGCACGTTCCTGTCCCAGTTGCCCGCCATCATCAGCCGTTGCCCGAGATCGCGCGGCGTCATCTGCGTCCAGGAACCGTCGGCGTGTTGCACGTGGACCGCGTCCACGGTCCCGTGCACGTACACCTGATACGAGCCGCTGTCCCGGCGCCCGCCGGCCATACATTCGGAGATGAATGCGTCGACCGTGGGGTTTCCCAGCAAGACGCAGGCGAGCCCCAGCGGATCCACGTGCATCACGGGGCTTCCATTAAACGCGAACAGGTTCGGCCCGCCCTCGAGCCCCAGCGGATCCGGGCTCGAGAATCGCATCACCTCCGGATCGAACCAGCGATATCGCACGTACGAGAGCCCCACGTCCTCGTCGTGGTGATGCCCGAGCCTGCGCAAGAGCGGTGCCACGGGCCGCCCCGACGGCCCTGCCTTCGATTCGACCTGCGCGAGCGCCCCCCACGCCGAATACGTCCCCGAAAAGACGAGCGCGCCCGCTCCATCGACGAGCTCCGTCACCGCCCCGACGTGATCGGCGAGCACCCCGAATACGACGTCACCTTCCCCCTGGAGCAGGGGGACCATCGTGTCCGGGTGATACACGAGCGTACGTTCGCCCCGCTCGGCGTCGATTTCGGCGAGGAGGAGGTCCCCGTCCCAGAGATACTCCACGGTGCGACGCGAGGGGAGGGGAGGCAATTCCTCGCGTGAGGCCGGGCGAACGGGCCCGACGACCTCTTTCTTCACGCGCCTGCCGAAGAGATCGTACGTCATCAGGATCCGCGTCCCGTCGCCGCGCACGACCTCCCGCAGGTTGCCTCGACAATCCCAGAAGTATTCGGTCGTCTCGCCCGTGTCGAGGTGCTCTTTACGGATGCGCCGGTTGCACTCGTCGTACGTGTACGCGGCGCTCGTGGTCCTGCGCAGCACGTTGCCCGGATGCACGTCCCACCCGGCGCCCGCGGGCTCGACCGAGCCGGCGGCGTCGTATTCGAATCGATCGTGGCCCGCCTCGACGAGCTGCCCGACCTCGTCGTGCCGATAACGCACCTCGCCCCACCGCATGTCCCGTTTGCCCACGAGCGTCGACGACGTGTCCCATGTATAGACACGTGAAACCAGCGCGCGGCCGTCCTTGCCCGCCCACTCCTGCGTGACGCGCCCGCGCGCGTCGAAGCCGAACCTCGCCTCGACCCCGGATCGCGCGAATCGAAAGCCGTTCATCGCCCCGGCCGCGTCGCGGCCGAACTCCACGCGCTCGCCGCCGTGCTCGATCGCCGCCACGCGCCCCGCGTCGTCGTATACGTATCGCGTGACCTTCCCGCTCGGCAGGTGCACGGCGGTGCGTCGGTTCAAGGCGTCGTATTCGTACCGGATCGTGCCCGCGCTCTGCGTCGTCGACACGACCCTCCCGGCCTCGTCGAAATACATCTCGACCGAGACCTTCCCGGCCGGATCCTCGAGCTCGTACGTCACCTTGCGCGAGCCCTCGTCGCGTACGATCCGGCCTGCGCCGTGGGGCGTATCCTCCTCGACCAGCTCGTCGAGCTCGTTGTATCGATAGGCCCGCCACGTTCCATCGGGCAACGAGAGACGCGAGACGAGGCCATTCCTACCGTATGCCGCGCGAAGGATGCGCCCGTCGAACGTGCGCATTTCCGTGACCCGGCCCAGGCGATCGTAACGAATGTCGTGGATCTCGGCCTTCGGGTTCTGGATCCTTTGGGGCCTTTCGAGCACGTCGTGGCTCACGCTCCAGGTCGTCCCCGCCTCGCTCCGGGCCTCGACCATGGAGCTCGTGCCTGCGTGGCGAAAGGTCTCCGTGCGGCCGAGCTCGTCCGTGCGGCGCGTCCTGCGTCCGAGCGCATCGTATTCGAACGACACGCGCGTCCCGTCGGGGTTCTCGTGCACGCGCACGCGCCCGAGCGGGTCGAGCTCGCGCCGCGTCCTGTGGCCGTACGGATCCACGCAGGCGATGGGCCGCCCGAGCCCGTCGTATTCCCATCGTCGCACGAGCCCGCTCGCGAGGTGCTCCTCGATGCATTGATGCTGATCGTCCCAGACAAACCGCGCTCGGATCCCCCCGGCGTCTGCGATCGTCACGAGTCGCCCGTGCTCATCGTGATCGAGCGCGAGCCACGTGCCTCCCGGGTACTTCACCCTCTTGAGCTGCCCGCGTGTATCGTAATCGTATTCGGTCACGCGCTCACCCGCCACGCGCCGCGCCACGCGATCGTCCACGTGGACGAACTCGGTCACGCGCCCGAGGGCGTCCGTGATCTTCACGAGGTTGCCTCGCGCGTCGTATTCGAAGCGGCTCGTATTCCCTGCCGCGTCCTTCTCCTCGAGGACGAGCCCATCGTCGTCGAGCACGCACGTCCGCGCGGCCGTGCCGTCGTTCGTCGTGACGCCGAGGAGCGCGCCGTCGCAGGGCCTCCAGGAGAAGACCCGCGGCGAGGGATTGCCCGAGAGCCTCGTGGTCCCTTGCTGCTCGTCGTAGGTGATGTCGCCCGCGTGGATGCCGCCGTCGCCGAAGGCCCGGACGCAGCGGCCGCTCTCGGCATCGTAAATGTAATGGAATGACAGACCCGTCGGCAGCGTCTTCTTCACGAGCCGCCGGCGCTCGTCGTAGAGGTAGGTGAAGTCGTTCCCGCACGGATCCGTCACGCGGACGAGCTCCCCGCCCGCGTCGTAGCCGAACGAGACGGTCTGGAGCGGAGCGCGCTCGTCGCCGGCCGCAAAGACGGCCATCCGCGTGATGTGGCCTCTCTCGTCGTGCGTGAGCCGGACGGTCCTCCCCGCCGTGTCCACGAGCCGCACGAGCCGCTCGCCTTCATAATCGAGCCGAATTCGCTGCCCCGCGGCATTCGTGATCTCCACGAGCAAGGCCCGCGCGCCTCCCTGGGGGCGAAACACCCGGCGTAGCCCCGTCGCGAAGGAGACCACCGAGGCTCCACCCCCACGCGTGTCGAGCGTGATCTCGATCCGCTTGCGGCGATGAACCACAGGTTGTCCTGGATATACATTACGCAGGAGCAGCGTGGAGCCGTCCTCGTCCCGGAGCCGGAGCGTGTCGTCTTCCACCTCGATCCACTGGTGATACGCGTGTGTCCACCCGCCGTGGCCGAGCGGGCCGTGCTCCGAGGCGCGTGAGCTGTCGTAGAGGCGTCTCCACGTGACCTCGATCGGGCCCGGGAGCGAGACGTCGACGTCCTCGTCCATGACGGCGCCGGAGACGACGGAGACCGGATCGAGGATCACCTGTGCACCCGCGGCGAGGGCCGGCACGCTGCGGGCGAAGAGCACATTGTCCATCGTGATGAGCCGGCCGATGACCTGCGCGACGAAGCCGCCCTTCATGGGCACGTTCATTCGCGCCATGTCGCCGGTGCACGAGACCGGCTTGCCTCCCGCGAAGACCTCGTGCTGTCCGGCGAAAAAGAGCTCGCTATGGGCCCCCGTCATGTGGGTGACGATGTCGCCGCCGGTGGGCTGGCCCGGCAGATTGCCGGGTTTATGAATCGACATCACGCTGCCCTGCGTGAGGACGGGTCTGTACGCGACGAGCAGATGATCCGACACGTTCCGCGCGGACGACGAATGCGACATGTACGCGAAAGGCGCCGTGACGGGCCCCGCGGGCGGGGTCGGAGGGACGAGGCTCATGGCAGGCGTCGGCCCGGGGCAAAAATGCCCGCTGCCCGTCGTCGCGATCTTCTTCCCATCGATCGACGCCATGGCTAAGCAGTTCCTTTCGTAGTGCGCGCGGCCCGGAGGAGCGGGGCGAGGCTCGCCTCCACGTCGGCGGCATAGCCCCAGACGGGCACGGGTTCGGGACGCCCGAGCCGGGCCCGGAGCTCGTCGACGCGACCGGCGAGCTCCAGGCGCGAAAGGGCTCCTGACGCGCATTCGTCGGCCACCGCGGCGAGCGAATAGGGAAGGCCGCGGCGGATACGTGTCGAAGAATCGAGGCGCATCGAGCCGATCACGCGCCGCCAGGCCCCGGCGTCGCGCACTTCCTCGGGAGGGAGCGCCGGCCCGAGCATGACGGCGAGGGCGTCCGCCGCGGCCGACGAGAGCTCCTCGTCCGCCAGGCATTGCAGCAAGCGCGGCAAAACAGCGGGGGAGCCCCATCGCCCCGCGGCCGAGAGCAGAGGCGGGGACGGGGTTTGTCGGGTGAAAAAGGCGTCTGCGGAAGCGGCATCCTCGGGTCGACCTGCGAGCAGGTACAGCTCCCCCACGAGCGGGCCGAGGCGCGCGGAGACGTCGCCGTCCTCGAAGGCGCGGCGCACCTCCACGTCTCCGAGGACCGCGAGCTGTCGGGCCGCGCGGAAGGCATTGGCTCGCTCCTCGGAGACGAGCGCGCTTCGTAATGCTGGGACGAACGCTCGTCGCGCTGCCTCCGGCTGCGCCGCGCAGGCGTCGAGGGCCGCCGCGCGCACGAGCTTCGATTCGTCCGCGAGCGAGCGCCGCACGTCCTCGTCCGTGAGAGCCCCGCGCGCCGCGAAAAACCAGATCCCGATGGCGCGCGCGATCGGCCGGGCGGAGCCGCGGAGGTCCTGCCCGAGCGCGCAACGCGCAGGATCCCCGGTGAGCGCGAGCGCTTCGGCCACGAGCCGCGCGTGCTCGGCCGCGTCGTCGGGGAGCCTGTTGATCATCCACGACACGAGCCGCCGCGCGTCGTCACCATCGAAGGCCCTCGCCGTGATTGTCGTGCCAAACGATCGCCAGGGGTCGTCCTGGCGCTCGTACCCGTCGCTCGCGACGTGGTGGAGCGCTCTTGGGCCCGAGGCGACAATCGCATCGATCTGACAGAGCAGGCGCCGCTCGATCTCGGGCACGGCGCGCCGCGGCGAACGTTCACGCGCCTTGCCCAGCATCACCAGCGTCTCCATGCCGTGAGACACGATCTCGGCGTAGAACGTCGAGAGGGTGGAGGGGCGAATTCGCTCGAGGTCGAGCCGCGCGAGGGGCGCCTTCGTGGCCGGATCCGGCAAGGGCCGTTCGAGCGGCTGGATGTCGTTCGCCGGCGCGAGGGCCGCGTCGGGGTCGAAGGAGGCCTCGTCGAATGCGGGCGGGGCCACGCCGAGGGACGCAAGTTCGTCTGGAGAAACCTCGTTCCGAGCCACTTCTCTCCGTCGGATCCGCCCCTGGAGCGGCAGGAGCACGCCCTGCGGGGGTGGCGTCGTCCCGACCGCGAGCGCGAGCCCACGCGTGCCGTCGCGTGAAATCGCCCAGGTGAGGACGGGGCAGGCCGGCGGACAAACCCCGTGGTGCACCGAGGCAAACGTATACGCGAGGGCCATCACGCCGGCCGCGGCGCCGACCCGTCCGATCTCGGCTTCGAGGCAAACACCAAACGCCTCCGGGTGGAACATCGCGGCCTGCCGCGCCGCGCTCCATTCCCATTCCCGCGAACGGAGCGCGTCCACGCGCCCCTGGCCGAAGACGGCTCGAATGGGGGCGTGCTCGGCGAGGCCGCCGATCAGCTCCGTCAGCGCAGCCGCGTCCACGGGCTCGTCGTCGTCGTCGTTGCCCCGGCCGAGGGCGGTCTTGCTCGTGAGAATGGCGCCGAGCGAGCGCTGCGTCCCCGCGCGCCCGAGGACGAGCGCGCCCGCGCCCTCCGCGGGCCAGAGCTGCGCAGGCTCGAAGGGGCCCGGGGGCCGCGCTGCGAGCGCGGCGACGCGATCGGCGTGAAAAAAGGAATCGACGCCGACGAGCACCGCCGCAGCCGAGGCGAGCGCCTCGATTCGCGCGAGCGCGTCGAATGCACCCGCGGCGCCCACGAGACGCTCGACGCCCGAGGCCTCCACGAGCGCGGCGAGGCGCCTCGCCACGTCGTCCAGCGCGGCCTGCGAAAAGGCCTCGCCCGGAGCCGGCAGGCAAACGAAGAGAGGCAACCCCGGATCGGGCCGCGCCTCCTCGAGCGCGATGCGGCCGAGCGCGACGAGCCGGTCCGCGAGGTCGAGGTCTGGCGAGACGAACCGCGCGTAGCCGACCTGAAAGAGGCGGTCGTCCGCGAGCACGAAGGGCGCGGGCGTGGGGAGCGGCGCGTTCGCCCGCGGGAAAAACACGTTATCCCGGGCGAGCGCGCCCGCCGGAGAGCAAAGACCGAGGCCAAAAACCGAGAGCGTCACTTGTGTGTCAATTTCCCCGCTTCACGCGACTGTCCGGTGATGCGAATCGTCGGCGCCTTGATGGTGACGCCGCCGCCCGACGCGGAGACCTCGGCCGCGCCGCACCGAAAGGTCACGGTCCCGCCCGAGAGCGTGAGCGAGCCGCCGACCAAAAGCGAGAGCGACGCCTGCGCCGTCATGCGGTATTCGCCGCCCGCCGCGACCTCGCGCGTACCGCTCACGTCGCTCTGGACGAGGCCCTTTACCTTGCGCGCGACGTTCTTCGCGCTCGTGATCGACAGCGAGCCGAGCGATTCGTTCATGGCGCCCGCGACCTGCATTCCGGCCTTCGTCGTCTCCGTCGTGTGGCTGCCGTTCACGAGCAACGTCGAAGGGCCGAGCGTCACCCAGGAGACGGCGCCCGGCGTCATCACGGCATACACGCCGCCGACCATTTCTGAATAAGGCCCCTCGACGAGCGTCGCCCTGTGCCCCGGCCCGGGCCCGCCTTTGCCGCTCGGCCCGCCCACGCCCGCCGCGCCGCCGCCCGCCGCGATTTCGCCCTCCGGCGGACGTCCATGATCCCAGGGCATGGGCTTCGAGGATCCGGTCACGCTCGCGAGGATCGCCTCGCCGCCCGGCACCATCGACGCGGCCACCCCTGCCAAACCCATTTTCGCCGCCGCCGCCGCGCCCTCCTCGCCGCCCGCGGAGAAGCCCTCGATCGCAGCCCGACCCACGCCGAGCCCCGCCGCCACGATCGCCCCCGCCGTGCCGCGCGAGCCCACGCCCGCGAGCGCCGTGGAAAACAAGAGATTCGCGGCGCCCTTCACGGGGCTGCCCACTCTTTCGGCGAGGAGGCCGCCGACGGAGACGGCCTCCGCGCCTTCCACCTGCGTGACGAAGCTCCCGCCCGCGGTTTGCTTCTGCGCCCCGCCCACCGTCACCGTGCGTGACCCGTACGACGCGGCCCAGCCGAGGTGCACGCTCACCGTCTCGTTCGCGCCGATCGAGGCGCTCACGTTCCCCTCGACCTTCGTATTCTCGTTTTTCCGGGTCTCCGTGCGACAATCCCCGTACACCCGATCGTCCCTGCCGAACGGAGCCGAAAAAAGCATGTGCTCGCGGCCGGCGGCGTCGTCGAGCTGGACCGTCGTCCGCGAGGCGGCGCCCGGGGAGCCATCGGTCGCGAGCACGGTCGCCGTCTTGTTCGCGGGCAGGGGCAGCGGCGGGAGCTGCTTTCCATTGTAGGATCGACCGAGGACGATCGGGCGCTCGGGATCACCGTCCTCGAACGCGAGGAAGACCTCCCAGCCCACGCGCGGCAGGACAAAAGCGGCCGGCGCCTCGGGCTGCGTCACGCGCACGGGCACGCTGCTCCGTTGGTCTTTGGGGCCGCGGACGTCCCAGTGGAATGCGACATGGACGCGGCCGAGCGCGTCGGTGTCGATTTCCTGGCCCGGCTCGCCCGTGACGATCGCCGATTGCACGCCGTCGATGCGTGGCCTCGGCGTTATGCGCGGCAAGCGGAACATGACGTCCTTCGGGATCGCCTCCACGGTAGCTTCGAGCACGGGCTCGCCTGCGCTCCACGCGATCGAGGTTGCCACGACGAACCAATCACCCGCGGGGCGCGCGCGCCCGAAGTTTCGATCCGATTCGATGAGCGTGGCCGCGCGACCGGGCGCGAGCGCGAGCGCGTTCGTCCGGAGCGCGAGCGTGGAAGCGTCCGCGCGTAGAGATTCGAGCCGCCGCCGCGCGGCCCGCTCGCCGGCCTCCGCCGAGCGGAACCCGCCCGGCGCCTCGTACACGGCGGCCTCTTGCTCGCGATTCGATCCGACCGCGGCCACGCCTTCGAGCCGGAGCGCGGGCCTGTCGGGATCGTAATCCCGCAGCGTCACCTTTCCCGGGCGGCGCGTTCGCGCGGCCACGACGGGCGTGACGAACGGCCGCGGCTCGCTCGCCGCCCCGCGCGTGACGATCGCAATCGGATCCGCATAGGCGTCGCCCGCGCGCGTCGAGTCGTCCTCGAGGAAGAGCACCTCGGCGCCGTCCTCCTCCTCGAATCGCAGCCAGAGCCCGTGCTCTTCGCACAGGCGCCGCAGGAACGTCGCGTCCGTCTCGTCGTATCGAATCGACCACGAGAGGGGCGGGTATTCTGCCCCGACGCGGACCTCGATTCGCTCGTAACCCGCGGCGCGCGCGAGATCCGCGATGATCTCCGGCGCGCTGCGGTCGCGGATCACCCGCGGAAAACGCCGGAGCTCCAGCAAGGCGAGGCGAGGGCGCACGGTGGCGCGGTAGATTCGCTCGCTCCCGTGATCCGTGGCGAGGAGGACGAACCGCGTGACGATCCCTGCCATCCGCCGCTCGCCCGCCTCGGCTTCGAGCCGCACGACACACGGCCCGCGCAATACCTGCGAGGGGAGCACGACGGGGGAGGGGGGGCCCGAACATTCGAGATCGTAGCTCCCGATCTCGCCGAGGCGCTCCCGCCCCGCGATACGCACGACGCGAAGCGGCGGATCCCCGGGGAGCGCGACGGAGACGGCCGTCACGGGAGCTCCACCCGCGCGGCGAAGATCCGGACCAGCGCGGCCATGTCGATCACGAGTTTGTCGCCCTCGAATCGGAGCGCGCCCCCGGGCTCGAAGGCGAGCGAGCCGCCGGGGACCTCGAGCACGATCGATTGATCGGCCCGCACGCGCACGTGCCTCGCTTCGAGCGCGAGCGTGCCGCGCGGATCCTTTTCGATTGCGCTCGCGACCTGGAGCGCCCCAGCGATCCGCGCGCCGTCCGGCCCGTCCACGAGCACGACCGTGCGCCCGCCGCGCAAGCACTCCTCCGCGAAATCGGGCGTGACGGCCCCGTCGAGGCGCGCCGTCACGTGACGCCCCGAGGCGAGGCGGACGCGATACACGCGCTCGGCCCCGTCCGCGGACGCCGCCATGACCATCTCGATGCGGCCGGGATGCATTCCAGGGCCGAGCGGGAGGCTCGCCTTGCTGCGCCTGCGTCGCGTGGTTTTTTCTTCAGCCATACCGAGACATGCCTCCCTCGACGCTGGCGACCGAGCCCTGGAAATCACCCTGGATTTCAATCGCGCCCGGGGTCATCGTGATCTTCATGCCGCCCGCCGAGAGGACGAGCCGCGCCTTGGCCTCGATCGCAACCTCGGCTCCCGCGATCGTACCGTTCCCTTTCACCGCGTGCGTGAGCGTCCCGAACGACTCCGCCACGGCGCCGCCCGCCTTCACGCTGCGCGACGCGTAACTCTCCGCATACACGCCGAGCACGTCGAGCCCATAACCATTCGCCGTCACCGTCATCGGTCCGCTGACCTTCACGACGGCGGCCCCGCCCACGGCGATCGCCTCGGAGATGCCCGCGGTCGTGTTCATCGCGCCGCCGACGACGAGCGTCGCGGCCCCTTCCGTGTGTACGCTCTGGTGCTCGAGCGGCGCCTCGGTCTTCGCCCCGCCCACGATCCGCGCGAGCCGCGGCGCCTTCGTGACGTAATCGCCGCCGACCGAAAAGAGGCGCGCCCCGCCCACGGAGATGCTCTCCGCGCTCGCCCACACGGCGTGATCCGCGTCCGTCGTGATCACGCGTTCGGCCCCGACCGACAGCGTGTGCGCCCCGCCCACGGCCGTGCGGAGGTTCTCCTTGACGAACAACTCGCGCGAGCCGCCCACCACGCGATCGAGGCTGCCCTGCACCACCGAGACCTTGTCGTTCTCCGAGAGCTCCTGGTAATCGCCGGACGATTGAACCGAGAGCTGCTCCGCGCCCGCAGCGTCGCTGATGCGGATGAAATGGCCACGCTCGCCGGCCGGCGTGCTCTTCGTGCCGAGGTGCGTCTCCACCTTCTGCGCGGGCAGCGTGAGCGGCGGCGGATCGGCGCCATTGTAGAGGCGGCCGAGCACGAGGGGCGCCTCGCACGCGTCGTCCGCGAAAGCGACGACCTGCTCCCACCCGACACGCGGATGAAATGCCGATCCCGCGAGGGCCGGCGCGACGACGCGCGCCGGGGCGGACGATCGTTCGTCGGCGACGCGCGCGTGATCCCAGCGGAAGAGCAGCGAGGTTCGTCCGTACGAATCGATCGCGATCTCCTGCCCGGAAGGCCCCGTCGCGAGCGCCGTGCCCACGCCCCCGCGCGGTGCCCTGCGCGGGCGCGCCGGGCGATACGCCGAAATGGCCGGCACCGCGCGGAGACGCGCCCGGTGAAGGAGCCCGTCCCCCTCGGGGTCCGGCCTCGCCTCGTGGTTCACCGAGAGCACGAGGAAACGGCCATTTTGCTCCGCGATCGGAGACGCCTCGACGCGGATCACCGCGCCGGCCGCGACGAGGGCCGTCGACGCCTCGCCCTCCAGCACAATCACCTCGCGCCGCCGCTCGCCGAGCCGGATCGACGCGATCTCGCTCGCCTCCGCGGGCGAACACGCGTCACGGGAGAGCTCGTACCATTCCAGCGAGCCCTCGCCGCTCTCCCCCGCGATATCGAGCTCCGGCCGCTCGAAATCGTAACCCCGCACGTGCGAGCCGTCGCTCGCCGCGCGCCGCACGAGCCGCGCGGCCCGGAGGGACGGCCCCCCTTCGAGCCCCGCGTCCTCGTGATATCGCAGCGAGAGCCCGTCGTCATCGAACGTCCCCGGCTCGTCCGCGATCCGCACGACGTCGCGCGCGCCCGTCACCGGATACCACGACAGACCCTCCTCCGCGAGGATCCGCGTCACGAAGTCGAGGTCCGACTCGAACGATTGCAGCCATTGCGCCCGCCGGGGCGGCGCGCGCCGGGCGCGGTCCTCGACGCAAAACCCCTGCGCTTCGAGGACCTGCCGCGCGACCTCGACGGCGCTTGCCGCCGGGAGCACCCGATAATCGCGCCCATCGCCGGCCTCGGCCACGCGCGCCACGAGGACGATCACGAAGTGCCCCTCGTGGTCCTCCACGCGATCGACGATCCCCTCGAAGCGCCGCTCCACCCCGGCGATCGTCAGGGCGAGCCACGCCGGGCGGCCGAGGATGTCGAGGGCGACGACGGAGACGGGCTCGCCCCGATCGAGGTCGTCACAATGAACCAGCGCGACAAACGGCGCCCCCACCCGCTCGTCGATGGTGCACGAGCGTCCGACGAACGGGAAGGAGACGCCCTCCACGCCGAGCTCGATCCACGAGCGCTGCTTCATCCGCCCACCTCCCCGCCCCGATCCCGCTTGACCATTCCCTCGATCGTGGTGGTGCCGCTCGTCGCGCGTAGCGCGCCGCCCGCGATCGAGAGGGCGCCCGCCGTGAGCGAGCCCGAGACGTCGATCGTGATCTGCGGCGCGGCGATGCTGAACTTCCCGCCCGCCCGGAGCTCGGCCTGCCCCGACGCGAGCTTGCCCGCGGGCGCCGCGATCCCGTAATCGGCCGCCGCGCTCTCCGTGACGGCCCCAGCCGCGCTCCGCTTGCCGCCCTTCACCGACTCCGAATACGCCCCGGCGCACGTGACGACGCGCGCCCCGCGACAAACGTAGGTCCGCGCGCCCGCCACGCTCTCCGTCAACGAGAGGCCCGCCGACACGAGCTTCGAGCCGCCCACGATCCGCGTGAATGAGCCCGTCGTCTTCGTGTTCGACTGGTTGCATTGAAGCGCGTACGCGCCGCCGATCGACTCCTCGTAGCCGCCGCCGGAGAGCACCACGCGGTTCCCCGTCACCGCGATGATCTCCGTCGCCATCGATTCGGCGTTCGCCCCGTCCACGGCCACGTGAATGGGTTCGCCCACGTCGATGCTCTGACGCCCGCCGATCGTCACGTCCTCCGCGCCGCCCACGTCCGCCGCGAGGCCGAGCCCGACCACGTGCGCCTCGTCGCCGTCCACCTTCTGCGCGTGATCTCCGCCGACACGCACGCTGAGATCCCGGCTCGCGTGCACGAAAAACGCCTCCGCGCCGGCGTCGTCCCCGAGGCGGATCTCCTGCGTCGCGCCGCTGCCCGGGCTCGTCCACGATTGCAGCGCCGTGACGGCGCGCCCCGCGGGCAGGACGTACGGATGCACCGCCGTCGCATTGTAGAGGCGGCCGAGCACGAAGGGCCGATCGGCGAGCCCGTCGAGGTACGAGACCGCCACCTCGAAGCCCACGCGCGGCAGCATCATCGCGCCCCCGAGCGGCCATTGCATCGTGCGCACCCAGGTGGACGACGCGTCGTCCGTGACGCCCGATCGATCCCAGAGAAACCGCACCTTCACGCGGCCGAGCGCATCCGTGTGGATCTCCTCGCCCGGCGGCCCCGTGACGACGGCGCTCTCGACGTGATGAACCCGCGGGGCCCCCAGGATCGCGGGCCGATGGGGCGGGCGCTCCTCGCCGCGATCGCCCCGCGTCGGCCGGAGGACGATTTCATTGCGGTACGGCGCTCCTCTCCCGCCGTCCCGCAGCGGCCTCGCGAACACGTGGCGGACCTCCGAGACGAGGAACCGTTGATCGAAGAGCTCCGCGCCGCCGCCCGCGACGTCGACCCACCTGCCCGGACAGACCCGGATACAATCACTCGTCGCCGTGACCCGCACCTCGTCCCGGCGGAGCTGCTCGAGCCTGCGCCTCGCCCGCAGCGCGGCCGCCCGCGCGTCGGGCACGCAGGCCGGGTACTCCAGCCATTCGAGCGTGCCCTCGCCGGCCTCGCCGTCGAGGTAGACGTCCGGGTGATCGACGTCGAAATCGCGGACGAACACCCGATCGTGCGCCATTCCCTGCTCCCACGCGAGCGAGAGGAGCGCGCGCACGCCCCTGCCGCGCGCGGCGCCCGGGCCGGCGAAGGGCAGGCGCGTTTCCCCGTCGATCCCGTCGTGCGAGGTCGGGCCGTCGCCGAGCAGCACCCGAAATGCGCCGTCCTCGGCCGTCTCGGTCCAGAGCGAGATGCCCTCGCGCGCGAGCAGCCGGCGCACGAAATCCCACTCCGCCTCGCCGTGCTGCGTGCACATCGGATACAGCGGATATTCGCCCGCGAGCCGCGTGGTGATCGCGTCCCTCGGGACACCCGCGCCCACGAGGACGTCCGTCACGACCTCCTCGGCCGTCTTGTCCTGAAAAACTCGATACCCGGCCCGGAGCCCGAGCAACGCCAGCGGATCCGCGAGGCGCAAGGAGAGGACACGATCACGCCCCCGGCCCGCCTCTTCGGCCGCTTCCATCACCACGAGCTGGATCACGCGCGCCGTCTCCTCCTCGGGGTCGGAGAGCACGACGACACACGGCGCGCGGAGGAGGGCCTCGAGCGAGGCCTCGCCCGGCGCGAACACGGTGAGCTCGAACGAGGAGAGGTCGTCCATGCGCTCGCGCCCCTCGAGCGAGAGGACCACGTTCTCGCCGAGCGGCTCACAAGCGAAGGCGACGTCCTGGGTCGTCACGAGGCGCGAATTTACAGGAGTGAGCGCTCGACCACAAGCGCCCTGGTGCTCTGCTCGTGCTGGCTCGGGTCCTGCATGCTCCTCGCGCGTGCCTGCGCTCGTGAAGATCGGCATCTCCGCGTGGACCGAGCCGACGCTCGTATCCTCGGGGTTTTATCCCCCGAGCGCCCGGACGGCCGAGGCCAGGCTGCGCCATTACGCGTCGCGCTTCCCCATCGTCGAGGTCGACTCCACGCATTACGCCTTGCTCGCCGAGCGAAACGCGGAGCTCTGGAGCGAGCGCACGCCCGAGGGGTTCACCATGAACGTCAAGGCCGTCGCGCCGCTCAGCGAGCATTACATCGAGCCACGAGGCCTCCCGAAGGACATGCGCGAGGCATTGCCGCGGGAGATCCGCGAGAAAAAACGTATCTATCCCCAGGACCTCGGCGACGCCTTCCTCGACGAGCTCGCCGGCCGGTTCGTCTCGGCCCTCCGGCCCCTCCAGGCGAGCGGCAAGCTCGGGCTCGTGCTGTTCCAGTACCCCGTGTGGTTCACCTTCTCGCCCGCCTCGCTCCGGCGCCTCGCGCGGACGCGCGTGCTCTTCCGCGACCATCGACTCGCCGTCGAGCTCCGCAACGCCGGCTGGCTCGGCGAGCGCCACCGCGACGAGGCGCTCGCGTTTTTCCGGGAACAAGGGCTCGTCTACACCTGCGTCGACGAGCCGCAGGGCTTCGCCTCCTCCGTCCCGCCGATCGCGGAGGCGACGGCCGACCTCGCGCTCGTCCGGTTCCACGGGCGGAACGCGCAGACATGGGAGGCGAAATCGCCCACCGCGGCGCTGCGCTTCGCCTACGAATACGACACCGCCGAGCTCGCGAGCTGGGTGCCGAAGATCGTGGGCCTGTCCCGAAAGACGCGGGAGGTCCACGTCATCATGAACAATTGTTACCGGGATTGGGCCGTGCGGAGCGCGGTCGATCTGACGGACCTCGTCCGGAGGGCGGGCGCCCGCGTCGCCGGGCCGCGGGCGCCGCTCGCCGCTTGATTCACGGCGCGAGGACGATGGCCGATTTCGCGGGTACCGTCAGCGTCAGCATGCCGCCCGCCGGGACGGTCACGCTCGGCCCGCCCATCGCGTCGTTGAGCACGGTCCCCGCCGCGAGCCCGAGCGTGGTCGTGACGTCCACCGTCATCGGCGCCGCCGCGCCCGCCCGCGTGAGCGCCACGATCGCCGCGGATCCGCCCGGGATCTTTCGCCCGATGACGAGCGTGTCCTCCGTCGCGCCGAGCGAGGCGTAATCGCCGCGCCGGAGCGCCGGGATCGCCTGCCGCGCCGCCCCGAGCTTGCGAACGAACGAGAGCGTCGCCTTCTCCTCGGCCGAAAGACCACTCTCCGGCCGCCACATGAGCCGGTTGTTCGGGTCCGCCCCGCCCCACTGGCCATACTCGTCGCCGTAATACATGAGCGGCGCTCCCGGCAGCGCGAGCAGCCATGCCATCGCCACGCGCATCCGCTCGTAAGGCAACGCGTCCGTCGGCGCCACGGCCGTGTTGTCCCACTGGTTGCCCGGGATCCCACGGTCGCCGTCCGCGTAATCGGCGAGCGACACGAAGCGCGGCGTGTCGTGGCTGCCGATGTACGGCGTCATGATCGCGCCCTTCGGCCATTTTTCGAGCCCGTGCCGGGTCCAGTAATCGGCGTGCAGCATCCCCTTGTCGCCATAGGCGAACGTCCGGTACGAGACGCCGTGGTAGAGCACGAAATCGAACTGGCCGTCGAGCCCGAACGGCCCGATGTACCGCGCGATCGTGCCGTAGTTCTCGTCGTTGCAGGGGTCGCCGCAGTCGTTCCACCCCATCGCCGTCTCGCCCATCAAGAAATAATGCGTGCCCGCCTTCTCGAAGGTCTCGCGCACCTCGACCGAGAGGTTCCGCGTCGCGACCTCCTCGACGTGCTTCACCGCGTCGACCCGCAGGCCGTCGAGATCGAACTCGTCGAGCCACCACACCGCGTCCTCGACGAACCGGGCGTTCGCCTCGGGGACCGAGTGGTTGATGTCGGGCATGTAATCGGCGAAGAGGCACTCGAGCGCCTTCTGCGTCCAGTCGCAGTTCGCCGTCCCGCAGACGCAGCCCGTGCGGAACCACTCCGGGTGCGACTGGAAATACTCGTGCTCGCTGTGCACGTGATTGACCACGTAATCCTGCAGGATGCGGATCCCGTGCGCGTGCGCCGCCTTCACCAGCGCCCGCAGCGCCTCCGGGCCGCCGAGGCGCGGATCGACCTCGCGCGCCTTCACCGGCCAGTAGCCGTGATACCCCGTGACCTTGTGCACGCCGTCCGCCGCGAAGAACGAGCCCTCCGGGTTCGTCTGGAACGGCGTGAGCCAGATGGCGCGGATGCCGAGCTTGTCGAGCTCGCCCTCCTCGATCGATTGCGTCAGGCCCGCGAGATCGCCGCCCCTCCAGTCGCCGCGCGCGTCCGCGCCGGGCGTGGGCGGGGCGTTGTTCGAGGGATCCCCGTCGCGATATCGATCGGTGAGGACCATGTAGACGACCGCGTCGCTCCAGGAGAACGGCTCGGCCTCGATCCAGAAGGGCAGGTGAATGGGCTCGCCGACGCGCCCGCTCTTGCTGCGTGGCCTCAGGGTGACGCGGTACTTGCCGTCGGCGAGGCCCGCGAGCGAGACAAGCACGTCCCCCGCGGGCGAGACGGTCACCTGCGGCGCGACGAGTGGTTTTGGGGTCCCCTGTTCGAGCAGCGTCACCTCGTATCCCAGGACGTCGGCCCCGCTCGTATCGGCGCCGTCGACGTACGTGAGATCGGCCGTGAACGACCCCTGGCCCGCCGCGACGCGTAGGGCCTTCGTGGATTTCACCGCGAGCGTGGGCAGGTTGCAGTCGCGCACCTTCACCGCGCTGTTCTCGACGCCGCCGACGTATTTGCGGCGGCCCTGCGAAGGGTCGAGGATCCATTGCGTGCCGCCGCCCGCGTCCTGGTAGACGAGCTTGTACGCGTGCAGCCCCGGCGGTAGCAAAACCGTCGCCGTGAACGCGCCATTCGCGTCGGGTCCGCTCATCGCGGGCGCCGTGGCGAGGTCGAAGCCTTGCCATTCCCCGGGCACGCGAGGCGCGGTCGCGCCGGCGGGCGGGACGAACGAGATGGTCGTCGGGCACAATGCGTCGCCGCCGCCGCCCGCGCCGCCGCCGCCTGCGCCGCTGCCGCCC